>NZ_JBEXRA010000011.1:0-194885 GCF_040612855.1 Streptomyces sp. NPDC006332 | reverse complement strand
AGCCTGTACACGGCCGCCGTGCTGGTGGTCTCCCCCACGATCCTCGCGCTGCTCTGCGTCGCCTCGCTGCCGGCCTGGCTGCTGGTGACGGGTCGCGTCCGGGCAGCGCGGCCCGCGGTCCCTGACCGGCGCCGAGCAGGCCGCCGCCGGGTGCGCCACCGCCGGGGCCACCGGGAGCACCTCCGCCCAGCTGACCGCCGCCACGGCGAGCCGCGGCCACACCAGCGGCCGCGGCGGCGACACCGCCACCCGCGCCGCCGCCCTGACCGGGCTTCGGCTGGGGCTTCTTGCCGCCCTGGGCGACGTCGACCGGGAGCATGACCAGCGCGGTGGTACCACCGGAGTCGGACGGCCGCAGCTGGATGCGGATGCCGTGGCGCTGCGACAGCCGGCCGACCACGAACAGACCCATGCGGCGGGAGACGGAGACGTCCACGGTGGGCGGCGAGGCGAGCCGCTCGTTGATCGCGGCGAGGTCCTCGGGGGAGAGGCCGATGCCGGTGTCGTGGATCTCGATCAGGACCCGGCCGTCGGGCAGCGCGTGACCGGTGACCTTGACCTTGGTCTGCGGGGAGGAGAACGAGGTGGCGTTCTCCAGCAGCTCGGCGAGCAGGTGCACGAGGTCGTTGACGACCCGGCCGGCCACTTCGGTGGTCGGCACGGAGGCCAGCTCGATGCGCTCGTACTGCTCCACCTCGGAGGCCGCGGCGCGGAGCACGTCGACCAGCGGGACCGGGCGGGTCCAGCGGCGGCCGGGCTCCTCACCGGCGAGGACGAGGAGGTTCTCGCCGTTACGGCGCATACGGGTCGCGAGGTGGTCGAGCTTGAACAGCGAGGACAGCTGGTCCGGGTCGGCCTCGCGGGACTCCAGCTCGGAGATCAGCGACAGCTGGCGCTGGATCAGACCCTGGGAGCGGCGCGAGAGGTTGGTGAACATCGCGTTGACGTTGCCCCGCAGCAGGGCCTGCTCGGCGGCGAGCCGGACCGCCTCGCGGTGCACGTCGTCGAAGGCCGCGGCCACCTGGCCGATCTCGTCCTTGGAGTGCACACCGACCGACTCCACGGACGTGTCGACGTCCTGCGGGTCGGACTCGGACAGCTGCTTGACCAGCTCGGGCAGCCGGTCCTGGGCGACCTTGGTGGCGGTCTCCTGGAGGCGGCGCAGCGAGCGGATCATGGAGCGGGCGACGACGAAGGCGCCGACCAGCGAGATACCGAGGACGAGCAGGATCAGGACACCGGAGATGATCGCGTCGCGCTCGGACTCGTTGCGCAGCTCGCGGGCCTTCTGCTCCATGTCCTCGAGCAGTGTGTGCTCGACGTTGCCCATCTGCTCGATCTTGATCGAGCTGTCGTCGACCCAGTCCTTGTAGGAGCGCTTGTCCAGGTCGGAGAGACCCGAACGCATGGCGCGGCCGCCGTACTGGTCGGTGGCCTGGATGGTCGGGTTGCCCTCCTCGACCGGCTTGAGGAGCTCGATGGCGCTGTCCGTGCCGTAGATGCTCCGGAAGCTGTTGAGGTCGGACTCCTCACTCTCCAGGGCGCCCTCGCCGTACAGGCGGTCGCTCTCGGAGAGCTTGCCGGTCGTGGTGTTGCTGGTGGGCAGCGCCGCCGCGAGGATCGCGCGCTGGATCGACGCGTACTCCTTGGCCGAGGAGAAGGCGGCCAGGGCGCGGGTGCGCTGGATCATCTCGGGGTTGCTGGTGGCCTCCGCCATGTCCTGCGAGAGGTCGAGCAGGTGCGTGATGAGGCGGTGGTAGCCCTCGACCGTCTGCGAGGCGTTGTTCTCGGTCGCGTAGGCCGAGTTGCGGATCCGCGCGAGGTCACCCAGGTCGCGGACGAGGCCGACGAGGCTCTCGCGGACGCCCGGGAGGTCGGCGGCGTCGATGTCCTCGGCGGCGCCCTTGAAGGTCTCCACGGCCCGGTCGGTCTTGCCGCGGAAGCCCTTGACCGTGAAGTCGTTCGACGCCGAGCCGTGGGCCAGCGGGCCGGCCGACTGGTCGCGCTCCGCCTGGAGCGCGTCCGCGAGTTCGGTGGCCTGCTTGGTCATCTCGGTCAGCAGCTTCATGTTGTCCAGCTGCTGGATGTCGTCGAGCGAGTCGTTGATGCGGACCCCGCCCAGCGTGGTGGCCGCGACCACCGGGAGGGTGAGCAGCGCCACCAGACGCGTGGAGATGCGCCAGTTGCGCAGGGCTATTCGCGAGCCCGGCCCGGGCACACCACGGGGTGGCTTCACCGGTGGCGTGGTCGGGGCGGCCGGGCTCGACGACGTGGACGCGCCGGGGCGCCCGAGGCGCTCACCGCCGTCACCGGAAGGGCCCGGGTTCTGGGCGTGCTGGGGCGAGGAGCTACCGGCCGTCGGGCCATTCCCGCCGTGCGGCTCCGGCTCCGCCGAAGCACTGCCATCCCTCTTGAAACGTCCCTGCACTAGCGTCGCAACCTCTGGACCAGGCGTCCTTCCGGGTGAACGGAAGGACGGTGTCGGCGTCGTGGGGGGCGTCCTGAAATACGCACCCCTGATGGTCGTGAGTGACCGGCGCGGGCTCCCCCATTCTCGCCGCCACTCGGCGCTTCTCTGCGCCCCCTGTGCGCCGGCTCGATCCTGCGGCGGTCCGTGGAATTCCAGCACAGTGCCGGATCTCCAACAAGGCCCGTGGGTCAGGCCGTGACGTACGTGACAGCACGTGAGTGCGAAGTCACCACCAGTGTCACATGATCTCCTCAATAACGGACTTATGCCCGCGAGTCCCCCGGCGACTCCCGGTGTCCCAGTCGCCATGATCAGGAGCGGAATGGTGGCTTCGGGGATGCAATGTCCGATTCACTGGAATGGATCATGGACCCGCTATGACCGTTTTGACCGCAGAGTCGTGAGGAAACTCACACGTGGATCAAGGGGTGTTCGCGGCTTCGAAGGGGAATCGCGTGCCTAGCCTGACGCTTTACATGAATGGCAAATCCGACAACCCGCGCCGATCGCGGAGCCCTCTCGGGCGCCAGGCGCACGCACAGAACAGGGTCTCGTAAGAACCGTGAAGACGACGATGATGTTCCACAAGATCGCCAACCCGCGGCGCACCACGCTGGCACACCTGAACGACGCCGACGAACTGCGGACCCTGGAGCAGCCGGAGCACTCCGTCGATCTCCCGGAGCAGACCGCGAACCCCAAGCGTACGGTGCTGATGGAGGCCCCCGTCACCGCCCAGGCCTCCGCCGCCGAATAGCGGCTGCCGGGCGGCCGGTGCCCAGTGGCCGGCGCGTGCTGCCGAGTGGCCGCTGAGGCTCTCCGGGTGAACGCGGAGCCCCGCCGGCCGGGCACGCTCACCGCCCACCGGGCACCCGCACCGCGCCTTCGCGCGTCCACCGGTCCACGTCGTTGCGCACGGCCGCCTCGCCGTCGGACCAGGTGTCCCACGGCCCGGTGCCCCGCGGCAGGGCCATTTTCTTGAATACGACCCGAACCTTTGGGGCGTTCAGGCAGCCGATGATCATGCCACCCGACCGGTTAGCCTGGAGCGTCCAGGGTCGGCTCGCGGGCAAGCCGGTCGGCCGACACGCACACCAGTTCTCAGTGAGGGGCGCCAGGATCCCGTGCGCATCGCCAGATTCTCCATCGACGGGAACGTCGCCTTCGGCGCCGTAGAGGGCGAAAAGCCGGACGAACTCGTCCTCGACATCATCAAGGGCATCCCGTTCGCGGACTTCGAGCTCTCCGGTACGAAGGTCCCGCTGGCACCGTCCGATTCGAAGACGAGGGTGCGGCTGCTGCCCCCGGTACTCCCCAACAAGGTCGTGGCCTTCGGCCGCAACTACGCGGACCACGCGCGCGAGCTGGGCAACGAGGTACCCGACGCCCCCTTCGCCTTCTTCAAGCCCTCCACCTCGGTGATCGGCCCCGGCGACGAGATCCAGTACCCCTCCTTCTCCGAGGACCTGCACCACGAGGCCGAACTGGCCGTCGTCATCGGCCGGATGTGCCGGGAGGTCCCGCGTGAGCGCGTCAAGGACGTCATCCTCGGCTACACCTGCGCCAACGACCTCACCGCCCGCGACGTCCAGAAGCGCGAGAAGCAGTGGGCCCGGGCCAAGGGTTTCGACACCTCCTGCCCGCTCGGCCCCTGGGTGGAGACGGACCTCGATCCGTCCGACCTCACCATCCAGCTCACGGTCAACGGGCAGCAACGCCAGCTCGGCCGTACCAGCGAGATGATCCACTCCATCGAGGATCTGATCGTCAACATCACCGAGGCCATGACGCTGCTCCCCGGCGACGTGATCCTCACGGGCACCCCGGCAGGCGTCGGACCGCTCACCGTCGGCGACGAGGTCGCCGTCACCATCGAAGGCATCGGCACTCTCACCAACAAGGTTGTCAAGCGTGGCTAGCGCACCCGCCCCCGCCGTACGAGTACGGTTCTGCCCCTCGCCCACCGGTAACCCCCACGTGGGCCTGGTCCGCACCGCCCTGTTCAACTGGGCCTTCGCCAAGCACCACCAGGGCGCCCTCGTCTTCCGCATCGAGGACACCGACGCGGCCCGCGACTCCGAGGAGTCGTACGGCCAGCTGCTCGACTCGATGCGCTGGCTGGGCTTCGACTGGGACGAGGGCCCCGAGGTCGGCGGCCCGCACGCGCCCTACCGCCAGTCGCAGCGCATGGACCTCTACAAGGAGGTCGCGGGCAAGCTCCTGGACGCCGGCCACGCCTACCGCTGCTACTGCTCCCAGGAGGAGCTGGACACCCGCCGCGAGGCCGCCCGCGCCGCCGGCAAGCCCTCCGGCTACGACGGCCACTGCCGCGACCTGACCGACGCGCAGGTCGAGGAGTACAAGGCTCAGGGCCGCACACCGATCGTCCGCTTCCGCATGCCCGACGAGACGATCACGTTCACGGACCTGGTCCGCGGCGAGCTGACCTTCACCGCCGAGAACGTCCCCGACTTCGGGATCGTACGAGCCAACGGCGCCCCGCTGTACACGCTGGTGAACCCGGTCGACGACGCGTTGATGGAGATCACCCACGTCCTGCGCGGCGAGGACCTGCTCTCCTCGACGCCCCGCCAGATCGCCCTGTACAAGGCGCTGATCGAGCTGGGCGTGGCCAAGCGCATCCCGCAGTTCGGCCACCTTCCCTACGTGATGGGCGAGGGGAACAAGAAGCTGTCCAAGCGCGACCCGGAGTCGTCGCTCAACCTGTACCGCGAGCGTGGCTTCCTGCCCGAGGGCCTGCTCAACTACCTCTCCCTGCTGGGCTGGTCGCTCTCCGCCGACCAGGACATCTTCACGATGGACGAGATGGTCGCGGCCTTCGAGATCTCGGACGTGAACCCCAACCCGGCCCGCTTCGACCTGAAGAAGTGCGAGGCGATCAACGCCGACCACATCCGGCTGCTGGACGTGAAGGACTTCACGGAGCGCTGCGCCCCCTGGCTGAAGGCGCCGTTCGCCCCCTGGGCCCCGGAGGACTTCGACGAGGCCAAGTGGCACGCGATCGCCCCGCACGCCCAGACCCGCCTCAAGGTCCTCTCCGAGATCACCGACAACGTCGACTTCCTGTTCCTGCCGGAGCCGGTGTTCGACGAGGCGAGCTGGACCAAGGCGATGAAGGAGGGCAGCGACGCCCTGCTGCGCACCGCCCGCGAGAAGCTGGAGTCCGCGGACTGGACGTCCCCGGAGTCCCTGAAGGAGGCCGTCCTGGCCGCCGGCGAGGCCCACGGCCTCAAGCTCGGCAAGGCCCAGGCCCCGGTCCGGGTGGCCGTCACCGGCCGCACGATCGGGCTGCCCCTCTTCGAGTCCCTGGAAATCCTGGGCAGGGAGCGGACGCTGGCGCGCGTGGACGCGGCCCTGGCGAAGCTGACGGCGTAGCCGTACGCCTGTGAGGTGCGGCACCCCAGGTGTGGGTGCCGCACCTTCGTCGTTCCGGCGGACGGTTCGCGGATCTGCGCGTTACCGTCGGACCATGAGCATTCGGGCCGTGGTCTGGGACGTCGACGACACCCTTTTCGACTACACCACCGCCGACCGGGTCGGCATGAGCGGGCATCTCGCGGCCGAGGGCCTGCTCGACGGGTACGACAGTGTCGATCAGGCCATCGCGCGGTGGCGGGAGATCACGGACCAGCAGTGGGCGCGCTTCTCGGCGGGGGAGGCGACCTTCCAGGGGCAGCGCCGGGACCGCGTACGGGGCTTCCTGGGCGACGGCACGGTGAGCGACGCCGACGCCGACGCGTGGTTCGAGCGGTACATCGGCCACTACGAGACCGCGTGGGCCCTCTTCCCGGACGTCCTGCCCGCGCTGGACGCCCTCGCCGCCAGCCACCGACACGCCGTGCTGTCCAACTCCAGCATCCACGTCCAGGACCGCAAACTGCGCGTCCTAGGTGTGCACGACCGCTTCGAGGTCGTCCTGTGCGCGGCGGAACTCGGCGTCTCCAAGCCGGCCGCCGGCGCCTTCCTCGCCGCCTGCGACGCCCTGGAACTGGCCCCGCACCAAGTGGCGTACGTGGGCGACCATCCGGAGATCGACGGACGGGGTGCCGCCGACGCGGGACTGCTGTCGGTCTGGATCGATCGTGGGGGTGTGTACGCCACCGTCGCGCCGCCCGTCGGCCCGCGCCGGATCGCCTCCCTCGCCGAACTCCCCGCGATCCTCGCGGCGGATACCCGTTTTGGAGCCCCGTCCACCTTCGGGTAATGTTCTTCATGCGCCGCCGGGGAGCGGGCCGAAAGGTCCGAAGCCGGAGGCGCAAGCTAAACAAGATCTCCACAGGAGATTGCGTTTCAGTGGCCTATGGTGTAATTGGCAGCACGACGGTTTCTGGTTCCGTTAGTCTAGGTTCGAGTCCTGGTAGGCCAGCTCGCAGAGCTCATCTGCACCGCGGAGATCAACTCCGCAAAGCCCCCGTTGTGTAGCGGCCTAGCACGCTGCCCTCTCAAGGCAGTAGCGCCGGTTCGAATCCGGTCGGGGGTACAGATCCTTCCCACGGGAACAATCCGGGTCGCACCCGTTGTACCTGATGCAGGATCGCTAGGGCCCCCGTTGTGTAGCGGCCTAGCACGCCGCCCTCTCAAGGCGGTAGCGCCGGTTCGAATCCGGTCGGGGGTACGAACTGGTCTGAACCACATTGGTCTATGGTGTAATTGGCAACACTACGGTTTCTGGTACCGTCATTCTAGGTTCGAGTCCTGGTAGACCAGCTCGGATCTGCGGAAACGCAAGATCCTCGCCCCCGTTGTGTAGCGGCCTAGCACGCCGCCCTCTCAAGGCGGTAGCGCCGGTTCGAATCCGGTCGGGGGTACGCAAGGCGAAGGCCCTCCACTTCGGTGGAGGGCCTTCGGCGTTCCCGCCTCAGGTTCGCTTGGTGCGCCAACTGGGCGTAGGACAACAGCAGTTCGGCCACCACGTGGGGGCGGGTCATGAAACCGTTCGGGACGAGCTGCCGCGGCGTTGAGGCCGCTCGTTCCCCACGGTTCGGTGCGGTCGGTGGTTCAGCCCGTGCGGCGCAGGGCCTCGGAGAGGCGGGCCGCGGCGTCGATGACGGCCTGGGCGTGCATACGACCCGGGTGGCGGGTCAGGCGCTCGATGGGGCCGGAGACCGAGACGGCGGCCACCACACGGTTGGAGGGGCCGCGCACGGGGGCGGACACCGACGCGACGCCCGGCTCGCGCTCGCCGATCGACTGGGCCCAGCCCCGGCGCCGTACACCCGACAGGGCCGTGGCCGTGAAGCGGGCGCCCTGCAGGCCCCGGTGCAGACGCTCCGGCTCCTCCCAGGCCATCAGGATCTGGGCGGAGGAGCCCGCCTTCATCGTGAGCGTCGAGCCGACCGGGACCGTGTCCCGAAGACCGGACAGCCGCTCCGCCGCGGCGACGCAGATACGCATGTCGCCCTGCCGACGGTAGAGCTGCGCGCTCTCGCCCGTGATGTCCCGGAGGTGGGTGAGCACCGGGCCCGCGGTGGCGAGGAGGCGGTCCTCGCCGGCGGCCGCGGCCAGCTCGGCCAGCCGGGGGCCGAGAATGAACCGGCCCTGCATGTCGCGCGCCACCATGCGGTGGTGCTCCAGAGCCACGGCCAGCCGGTGGGCCGTGGGTCGTGCCAGTCCGGTCGCCGCGACCAGACCCGCGAGGGTGGCCGGACCGGACTCCAGGGCGCTCAGGACAAGGGCTGCCTTGTCCAGAACGCCGACGCCGCTACTGTTGTCCATGAAACGATACTCGCGTCTCACTCTGTGAAACGCAAGTTCAATTTTCGGTGGAACGCGCCACTCTGGAAGACACAGCGGCCCGCAGAACAAGGGCCCGGCGGCGGATGCCCGGAGACAGGGGCGCGGGCGCCGCTTCCCCAAGATCTCTAGTTGGGCCGGTTCACCACTTGCCGGCCGGAGGGAAAGCGATGGGTAGGACACTCGCGGAGAAGGTCTGGGACGACCACGTCGTCCGGCGCGCCGAGGGCGAGCCTGACCTCCTCTTCATCGATCTGCACCTGCTGCACGAGGTGACCAGCCCGCAGGCCTTCGACGGACTGCGCAAGAGCGGTCGCCGGGTGCGCCGGCTCGACCTGACCATCGCCACCGAGGACCACAACACCCCGACCCTCGACATCGACAAGCCGATCGCGGACCCGGTCTCCCGGATCCAGCTGGAGACGCTGCGCAAGAACGCCGCCGACTTCGGTGTCCGGCTGCATCCGCTGGGTGACGTCGAGCAGGGTGTCGTGCACGTCGTCGGCCCGCAGCTGGGTCTGACCCAGCCCGGCATGACCGTGGTCTGCGGCGACTCGCACACCTCCACTCACGGCGCCTTCGGCTGTCTGGCGTTCGGCATCGGCACCTCCCAGGTCGAGCACGTGCTGGCCACCCAGACGCTGCCGCTGGACCGGCCCAAGACCATGGCCATCACCGTCAACGGCGAACTGCCCGACGGCGTCACCGCCAAGGACCTGATCCTGGCGATCATCGCCAGGATCGGCACCGGCGGCGGCCAGGGCTACGTCCTGGAATACCGCGGCTCCGCCATCGAGAAGCTCTCGATGGAGGCCCGGATGACCATCTGCAACATGTCGATCGAGGCCGGCGCCCGCGCGGGCATGATCGCCCCCGACCAGACCACCTTCGACTACATCGAGGGCCGCCCGCATGCCCCCGAGGGCGAGGACTGGGACGCGGCCGTCGCGTACTGGAAGACGCTGCGGACGGACGACGACGCCGAGTTCGACGCCGAGGTCGTCATCGAGGCCGCCGAACTGTCGCCGTTCGTCACCTGGGGCACCAACCCCGGTCAGGGCGCGCCGCTTTCGGCCGACGTCCCCGACCCTGCTTCGTACGAAGACGCATCGGAGCGCGTCGCCGCCGAAAAGGCCCTGGAATACATGGGGTTGGAGGCCGGACAGCCGCTGCGCACCATCAAGGTGGACACCGTCTTCGTAGGTTCGTGCACCAACGGCCGCATCGAGGACCTGCGTGCCGCCGCCGAGCTCGTCAAGGGCCGCAAAGTCGCCGACGGCGTACGGATGCTGGTCGTCCCCGGCTCCGCGCGGGTCGGTCTGCAGGCCGTCTCCGAGGGCCTGGACGTCGTCTTCAAGGAGGCCGGCGCCGAGTGGCGGCACGCGGGCTGCTCGATGTGTCTGGGCATGAACCCGGACCAGCTGGCCCCGGGTGAGCGCTCGGCGTCCACCTCCAACCGCAACTTCGAGGGCCGGCAGGGCAAGGGCGGTCGTACGCACCTGGTGTCGCCGCAGGTCGCGGCGGCCACCGCGGTCCTGGGCCACCTGGCCTCCCCGGCCGACCTGTCCGACGCCGAGCCCCGTACGCCCGCTGGAGTCTGAGAGTCATGGAAGCATTCACCACGCACACCGGTCGGGCCGTCCCGCTGCGCCGCTCCAACGTCGACACCGACCAGATCATCCCTGCTCACTGGCTCAAGAAGGTCACCCGGGACGGGTTCGAGGACGGATTGTTCGAGGCCTGGCGCAAGGACCCGCAGTTCATCCTCAACCAGCCCGAACGCAAGGGTGCGACCGTCCTGGTCGCCGGCCCCGACTTCGGTACCGGTTCCTCCCGTGAGCATGCCGTCTGGGCCCTGCAGAACTACGGCTTCAAGGCCGTCGTCTCGTCCCGCTTCGCCGACATCTTCCGCGGCAACTCGCTCAAGAACGGCCTGCTCACGGTGGTTCTGGAGCAGAAGGTCGTGGACGCGCTGCAGGACCTCACGGAGAAGGACCCCCAGGCCGAGATCACGGTGGACCTGGAGGCCCGCGAGGTGCGTGCCGAGGGCATCACCGCCGCCTTCGAACTCGACGAGAACGCGCGTTGGCGGCTGCTGAACGGGCTGGACGACATCTCCATCACCCTCCAGAACGAGCCCGACATCGCCGCGTACGAGGCCAAGCGCCCGTCGTACAAGCCGCGGACGCTCCAGAGCTGACCGGAGTGGCCGGCACAACCAACTGAACAGGTCGAGTTTCGGCCACCGTGACACCCCCGTGGTACCCCCGATCAGCCCGATCGGGGGTACCGCCATGTCTGCACCCGAACGGCCCTGCATGGGGTTGGGCGTTCTGCCAACTTCCGGCGTTAGAAGGGTTGTTGCTGGGGTACGCGAGATGTGGAACCGTGGCTTCCCCATGTGCCCGGAAGGCCGTTTGCGGCGGCAGTTGCCCCCTGGGCGGGCGACAACTCGCCCCAGATGGCACAATCTGTGCATGGAACACGACGGCCAACTCCAGCTCTATGAGGCAGTCGCGGACCTACTCAAGGAAGCGCACGCAAGGGTGCGCGCACTGCAAGTCCCGGAGGGCGTACGGATGGCGCTGACCCGGAAGCTGCTGGTCATTACGGCCGCGGCCAAGCACGATCTCGCCGATGCGGCAAGGCGTCTGGAGGGGTTCGTGGCAGATCTCGACGCGGGTCGAATCCCCGAAGAGGAATGCTGAACAAGTCCAGAACAGCCGAGTTCGTTGCGGCGCACGGGTGATTAGCCCGTTTCGTGTTTGATTTGCGGTATATATCTGCCTAACGTGCGAAAACGCTTGAACACTTTCGTTCTGGCAATGTCTCCGAAGGGGAAGACGTGAACAAGGCGCAGCTCGTAGAAGCGATTGCCGACAAGGTGGGCGGCCGCCAGCAGGCCGCCGACGCCGTCGACGCGGTCCTGGACGCCATCGTCCGCGCGACCGTTGCGGGTGACCGGGTCTCGGTCACCGGGTTCGGTTCGTTCGAGAAGGTCGACCGTCCGGCCCGTTACGCCCGCAACCCCCAGACGGGCGAGCGGGTTCGGGTCAAGAAGACCTCCGTGCCGCGCTTCCGCGCGGGCCAGGGCTTCAAGGACCTGGTGAGCGGCTCGAAGAAGCTCCCGAAGAACGACGTCGCCGTCAAGAAGGCGCCCAAGGGCAGCCTGACCGGCGGGGCTTCCGCGACGGTCAAGAAGGCCGCGGCCAAGCGCGCCACGACCAAGACTGCCGCCGCGAAGAAGACGACCGCGAAGAAGACGACGGCCAAGAAGACCACGGCCACCGCGAAGAAGACGACGGCCAAGAAGGCGCCCGCCAAGAAGACCACGGCGACCGCCAAGTCCACCGCCGCGAAGAAGACGACCGCGAAGAAGGCGACGGCCAAGAAGGCCCCGGCGAAGAAGGCGACGGCCAAGAAGGCCCCCGCCAAGAAGTCGACGGCTCGCACGACCACCGCCAAGAAGGCCACCGCCCGCAAGAGGTAGGGGCACAGGGGCACTCACGCGCCGGGCCGGACTCCGCAGGGAGCCCGGCCCGCGGCGTGTCCAGGGACACCCCGGCAGGGCTTCGGGGGCTGTGGGTACGGAGGACGGTGTCCGACGGCGTCGCGGCGGTTCTCAGAACGTCTGCAGCGTCACGAGCGTGATCCGGCGCCTCTCGCCCTCGCCCTCCGTCTCGACGCGCACCCGCTGCCCGGGACGCAGCAGCCTCAGCCCGCCCGCGTCGAACGCGGGCCCGTCGAAGGGCACCGGGGTGCCGTCGTCGAGCAGCACCTGTCCGCTGCGGCTTTCGGGGTCGTACGTATATGCGGTGGCCTGCATGGCGTCAGCCTACTGCCAGGGGATCAACAGCCGCGCTGCCTGAGCCGCCGTGCGGGGGCCGACTCCCAGGGTCAACGCGGCGCGCAGGTCGGCGCCGGTGTCCACGTCCTGCCGGACGGAATCCACCGAGTCGAGGACGAGTTCCGCCGCGCCCGACGCGCGATGGCGGGCCCGGGAATCCGTGCCGAAGGCGGGCTGCAATTCCGTGCCTTCGCGGGCTGCCAGCAGAGTGGTGCCGATTGCGGCGGCGTCCGGGAGAAAGGCGCGGGGGAATTCCGCTGCCGCGTCCAGAACCCGGGCCAATTCCAGGGGGCGCAGTGCCGGCAGATCCGCGTTGAGGGCCGCCACGGCGCTTTCGGGGCGTGCGGCGCGTACGACGGAGGCCGCGTGCGCCAGAGCGGCGTTCAGGCCGCCGCGCGGCTCGTCGGAGACGATGTGGGCACCCAGAGTGCCCAGCTCACGGCCTGCCAGCGAGTCGTCCGTGACGACTGCCACATCCTTCACAGCCGGGCAGGCCAGCGCCGCCGCGACGGTGTCCTGGGCGAAGGCGAGGGCCAGCCCTGGGCGCAGCCCGTCGGCGGCGGTGTCCGAGAGCCTGCTCTTGGCCCGCGCCAGGGGCTTCACGGGTATGACCAACGTCCACTGCACAAGCGTTCCGTCCCTCTCTTGTAGCCGCCATTGTTACTCAGCCGTCACCGGTGCATCTGGCGGTGGCGTAGTCGGGGCGTACGGTGTTCTCGACAGACCGGCGGCCTGGGGCGACACTTGTGCGGCCCCCCAGGCACTAGAGGAAGGTGTCCGCGTGACCCGCCGCAGAATCGGGTTCTGGTACCGCTTCGCAGCGGTCCTCTGCAAACCGCCGCTGGTGGTTCTGATCAAGCGGGACTGGCGCGGAATGGAGCACATTCCAGCTGACGGTGGATTTATCACCGCCGTGAACCACAATTCGCACATCGATCCCTTCGCCTACGCGCACTTTCAGTACAACACGGGCCGCGTTCCGCGATTCCTGGCCAAGAGCGGCCTTTTCCGGAAGGGATTCGTGGGGGCCGCGATGCGCGGCACCGGGCAGATCCCCGTCTACCGCGAGAGCACGGACGCGCTCAGTGCCTTCCGGGCCGCCATCGAGGCCGTGGAACGCGGTGAGTGCGTCGCCTTCTATCCCGAGGGCACCCTCACCCGCGACCCGAACGGCTGGCCCATGACCGGCAAGACCGGTGCCGCCCGGGTCGCCCTGCAGACCAAGTGCCCGGTGATCCCGGTGGCCCAGTGGGGAGCCAACGAGGTGCTGCCGCCGTACGCCAGGAAGCCCGATTTCCTGCCGCGCAAGACCCACCACGTGCTCGCCGGGCCCCCGGTGGACCTTCGGCCCTTCTACGACCGGGAGATGACCCCGGAGCTCCTGAAGGCGGCGACCGAGGTCATCATGGCCGCCGTCACCCGCCAGCTGGAGGAGATCCGCGGCGAGAAGGCGCCCGCCACGCCGTACGACCCGCGCCGCGAGCGGATCGAGCAGCGGCGTCGGACCCGGGCGCAGACGCAGCCACTGACGCAGCCGCCGGCGCAGCGCAAGATCGGACAGGAAGAGGGGCAGGGCACGTGAGCAAGCCGGTCAAGGCGGCCGTCTTCGGCACCGGATCATGGGGCACCGCCTTCGGTATGGTCCTCGCCGACGCGGGCTGCGAGGTGACCCTGTGGGGCCGGCGCGCCGAAGTCGCCCAAGCGGTCAACTCCACGCGTACGAACCCCGACTACCTCCCCGGCGTCGAACTCCCCGAGAACCTGCGGGCGACGGCGGACGCCGCCGAGGCCGCGCGTGACGCCGATTTCACCGTGCTCGCGATCCCCTCCCAGACGCTGCGGACCAACCTCGCCGAGTGGGCACCGCTGCTCGCGCCCGACACGGTCCTCGTGTCGTTGATGAAGGGCGTCGAACTCGGTTCCGCCATGCGGATGAGCGAGGTCGTCGAGGACGTCGCCAAGGTGGGCCCGAGCCGCGTCGCGGTGGTCACCGGGCCCAACCTGGCCCGGGAGATCGCCGCCCGGATGCCGGCCGCCGCCGTGGTCGCGTGCACCGACGAGGGTGTCGCCCAGCGGCTCCAGGCCGCCTGCCACACGCCGTACTTCCGCCCGTACACCAACACCGACGTGGTGGGCTGCGAACTCGGCGGTGCGGTCAAGAACGTCATCGGGCTGGCCGTCGGCATCGTGGACGGCATGGGACTCGGTGACAACGCCAAGGGCTCGCTGATCACGCGGGGGCTGGCGGAGACGACCCGGCTGGGTCTGGCGATGGGCGCCGACCCGCTGACGTTCTCCGGGCTCGCCGGGCTCGGCGACCTGGTGGCGACCTGTTCCTCGCCGCTGTCGCGCAACCACACCTTCGGCACCAACCTCGGCAAGGGCATGACCCTCCAGGAGACCATCGCGGTCACCAGGCAGACCGCCGAGGGCGTCAAGTCCTGTGAGTCGGTGCTGGATCTGGCCCGCCGGCACGGCGTCGACATGCCCATCACCGAGACGGTCGTGGGAATCGTCCACGAGGGCAAGCCTCCCGTGGTCGCTCTCAAGGAGCTGATGTCGCGCAGCGCGAAGCCCGAACGACGCTGAGCGAACCCCCGGGGTGGACGCTGTCTCGGGGCCTTACCAACGGGTACCCTCAACGCGATATGAGCACCGAGAACCTCCCCCAGAGCCCTGAGCAGTCGCCTCGCAAGCCGCGCGTGGCCGTCGTGTTCGGCGGGCGCAGCTCCGAACACGGGATCTCCATGGTCACGGCCGGAGCCGTCCTCAAGGCCATCGACCGGACGACGTACGACGTCCTGCCGATCGGCATCACCCGGGACGGCCGGTGGGCGCTCACCGCCGACGATCCGGAGCGGATGGCGATCACCGACCGCCGTACGCCCGATGTCGAGGAGCTCGCCGAGTCCGGCGAGGGCGGCGTGGTGCTGCCCGTCGACCCCACGAACCGCGAAGTCGTCTACGGCGAGCCCGGATCGGTGCCCAAGGTGCTCGGCGAGATCGACGTGGTCTTCCCGGTGCTGCACGGCCCGTACGGCGAGGACGGCACCCTCCAGGGCATGTTGGAGCTGTCCGGGGTGCCGTATGTGGGTTCCGGTGTGCTCGCCTCGGCCGTCGGCCAGGACAAGGAGTACATGAAGCGGGTGTTCACCTCCTTCGGGCTGCGGGTGGGCCCGTACGTGGTGATCCGCCCGCGCGAGTGGGAGCGGGACGAGTCCGCCGCCCGCAAGAAGATCATCGACTTCGCCGGGGAGCACGGCTGGCCGCTGTTCGTGAAGCCCGCACGGGCGGGCTCGTCGATCGGCATCACCAAGGTCGACGACCTGGCGGGGCTCGACGATGCGATCGCCGAGGCGCAGCGGCACGACCCGAAGATCCTGGTGGAGGCGGCGCTGCGCGGTCGCGAGATCGAGTGCGGGGTGCTGGAGTTCGAGGACGGTCCGCGTGCCTCCGTCCCCGCGGAGATCCCGCCGCCGGACACGCACGCCTACTACGACTTCGAGGCGAAGTACATCGACTCGACTCCCGGCCTCGTCCCCGCGCCGCTGACGCCCGAGGAGACCGCCCGGGTGCAGCGGCTCGCGGTGGACGCCTTCGAGGCGGCCTCCTGCGAGGGCCTCGTCCGCGCGGACTTCTTCCTCACCGAGGACGGCGAGTTCGTGATCAACGAGATCAACACGATGCCCGGCTTCACGCCGATCTCGATGTACCCGAAGATGTGGCAGGCCAGTGGCATCGAGTACGGCGAGCTGGTGGACCGCTTGATCCAGGCGGCGCTGCGTCGTTCGACGGGCCTGCGCTGACGCTGTCCGCGGCCGGTTGAGTATCCGGGAGTGGCCAAGGCTGCCGGAGTGTCTAGTCGGCGATCCCCTCGGGGATCGCCTTCTTGACTGCCGGGGCCAGATCGATCAGCGCCCCGGAGCTGTCCGTTCCCTTCGGCACCGTCACCTCGACGTACACGCTCCGGTTGGCCGTGGTGAAGCGGCTGCCCCCGCCGTCCTGCTTCTCCATCAGCCAGTCGACTCCGTTCACGCCGCCGGCGACCGCGTCCGGGTCGCCTCCCTCCGCCACCTCGGGGTCGATCATCTTCGGAGGCTGCCCGACACCGCAGCGCAGTATGATCGCCGGGCCTCCCCAGCCCGCGGTCAGTGCGGAGGCCGGGTCGGGGTCGTGGCGGCTCTCACCGTCCACTTTCGACGGCAGTACCTTGTCCAGGTCCCGGCACAGCTTGGTGACCTTCGCACTCGGACTGGGAACCGCCGCCGAGGCGGTGTCGTCTGCTGTGGAACAGCCCGCGACCGTGATCAGCACGGCGATCGCGGGCGGCCCGATGACAATGCGGCGCCGGTGACGGAAGAGGTTCACCGGTCAAGGGTAGACGGGGGCTACAGATGGACGACCGGACAGGTCAGGGTGCGGGTGATGCCGTCCACCTGCTGGACTTTCGCGACCACCATGCGGCCGAGATCGTCCACTGTGTCGGACTGGGCGCGCACGATGACGTCGTACGGTCCTGTCACGTCCTCGGCCTGGATGACTCCAGGGAGCTTGCTGATCGTCTCTGCGACGGTCGACGCTTTGCCGACCTCCGTCTGGATCAGGATGTACGCCTGTACCACGGAACCTCCAGGGCGGCCACGAGGATCATGTGGGGAAAAGGAACGCCACGGTATCGCGTCGCAGCTCGCCACGGGGAGACCCGCGGGACGAGGACGCCCGCGCCGGGGCACGGGCACGACAGAAGTTGACGGTCACCTCGACCGTATCGAGGACACTGGTGACGCGCGAGCGGGCACGGACAGGTACAGAAGGGGCGTAAGGGCAATGAAGGGCACTGTTGGTGAGCTTGGGGAGTTCGGGCTCATCAGGGAGCTCACCTCCCGTCTCACCACCACTCCGGCGGTCCGGGTCGGCCCCGGCGACGACGCCGCGGTGGTCGCCGCGCCGGACCGACGGGTCGTGGCCAGCACCGACATCCTCCTGGAGGGGCGGCACTTCCGCCGCGACTGGTCCACCGCCTACGACGTGGGCCGCAAGGCGGCCGCGCAGAACCTCGCGGACATCGCCGCCATGGGCGCCGTACCGACCGCGCTGCTGCTCGGCTTGGTCGTCCCCGGCGAACTCCCGGTGACCTGGGCGAGCGAACTGATGGACGGCCTGCGCGACGAGTGCCAGGTGGCCGGTGCCTCCGTGGTCGGCGGGGACGTCGTACGCGGTGACACGATCATGGTGTCGATCACCGCGCTCGGGGATCTGCGCAACAACGAGCCGGTCACGCGGGCGGGCGCCCAGCCCGGTGACCTCGTCGCGGTGACCGGATGGCTGGGCTGGTCCGCCGCCGGATACGCGGTGCTGTCCCGGGGGTTCCGTTCGCCGCGGGCCTTCGTGGAGGCGCACCGGCGCCCCGAGCCGCCGTACCACGCCGGTCCGGCCGCCGCCGGGCTCGGGGCGACCGCCATGTGCGACGTGAGCGACGGGCTGATCGCGGACCTCGGGCACATCGCCGAGGCCAGCAAGGTCCGTATCGACATCCGCTCCGGCGCGATCGACATCCCGTCCCAGATGAACGACATCGGGCAGGCCGTCGGCGTCGACGCCATGCAGTGGGTGCTGACCGGGGGAGAGGACCACGCGATCGTGGCGACCTTCCCGCCGGACGTGAAGCTGCCGGCCCGCTGGAAGGTGATCGGCGAGGTGCTCAACCCGTCGGCTCTGCCCCAGGTGACGGTCGACGGGGCGCCGTGGACCAAGAAGGGCGGCTGGGACCACTTCGGGGACATCGAGTCATGAGCGCGCCGCCGAGGGTGCTGACGGTCGCGGGTTCCGACTCCGGGGGCGGAGCCGGGATCCAGGCCGACCTGAAGACCATGCTCGCGCTCGGCGTGCACGGCATGAGTGTCGTCACCGCGGTCACCGCGCAGAACTCCCTGGGCGTGCAGGGGGCTTGGGAGCTGCCGGTGGAGGCGGTGCGGGCGCAGTACCGCAGTGTCGTGGACGACATCGGCGTACAGGCGGTGAAGACGGGGATGCTCGCCTCCGCCGAACTCGTGGAGGTGGTGGCGGAGTTGATCGCGGGCACGGACGCGCCCGTCGTCGTCGACCCGGTCGGGGTGTCCAAGCACGGGGACCCGTTGCTGGCCGCGTCCGCGCTGGACTCCGTGCGGACGAAGCTGCTGCCGGTGGCCACCGTGGCGACGCCGAACCTGGACGAGGTGACCCAACTCACCGGCGTGCGGGTCGAGTCGGAGGGCGGGATGCGGAAGGCCGCCGCGGCGGTGCTGGGGTACGGGCCCCGGTGGGCGCTCATCAAGGGCGGCCATCTGGCCGGTGACGCCGTGGACCTGCTCACGGACGGCTCCGAGGAGCACTGGCTGCGCGCGCCGAGACATGACAACCGGCACACGCACGGCACGGGCTGCACCCTCGCCTCCGCGATCGCGTCGCATTTGGCGAAGGGGCGGAGCGTGCCGGAGGCGGTGGCGGCGGCCAAGGAGTACGTCACCGGGGCGATCGTGGCCGGGTACGCGCTCGGCGGGGGGATCGGGCCCGTGGATCACGCGTGGGCCTTCAAGGGGAGTGCTCCCTCAGAATGACGGGCCGTCCGGGCGTGGGCATGCAAAAAGCCGGTCCACACCAGGTGGACCGGCTCAGAGCAGCGAACCAGCAGTGGCCGCGCGCGATGGGGGTCCCCCCGCCTCGACCGAAGTCGAGAGGTGGGGGATGTGCGTCAGCGCGAGACCTTGCCGGCCTTGATGCACGAGGTGCAAGCGTTCACGCGCTTCGGCGTCCCGCTCACCACGGTACGCACACGCTGGATGTTCGGGTTCCAGCGACGGGACGTACGGCGGTGCGAGTGCGAGATGTTGTTGCCGAAGCCCGGCCCCTTGCCGCAGACGTCGCAGTTGGCAGCCACGGGTCACTCCAAAGACTTCAGATGCACTTACGGTGGATCCCGGCATGCCGGGGATCGAGATCACAGGATCAGAGATCTGGGTGGCGGTGCCAGGGAGGTGGCCCGATGTGGATCGGGCAACCGGAGCAGCATACAACGACTGCGCCAGTGGAACGAAACTACCATGGCTGCTCAGGGCTCCGCTCCAGGCCCTCTTCCGGTGGACAGCACCCCGAGGTCTACGCTGCGACCCACGTCCGGCAGCTCAAAGGAGGCGTAGGTGGCGCAGGAGCCGCAGACATTCTTCGATGCTCTCGCGGTGCGCACCTGGTGCTCTCTCGCGCTGGCCGCGCTCGGACGGGCGCGGGAGGAGATCGACGCGATCAACGTCTATCCCGTGGCGGACGGGGACACCGGTACGAACCTGTATCTGACCATGGAGTCCGCCGTCGGGGCCGTCGAGGCGGTGTTCGCGGGGCATGAGGCGGGCCCTCCGGCAGTCCGCGGGCCGACACTCGCCGATGCCGTCCGGGCGATGGCCCACGGGGCGCTGATCGGCGCGCGGGGCAACTCGGGGACGATCCTCGCGCAGTTGCTGCGCGGCATGGCGCAGGTGCTCGCCGCCGACGGTGAGACCGCTCACACCGACGGCCGGGGCCTTGGGCTCGCCCTGCGGCACGCGTCCGACTCCGCCCGCCAGGCCGTGGCCCGCCCCGTCGAGGGAACGGTCCTCACGGTCGCCTCGGCCGCCGCCGACGCCGCGGCCGAGGCAGCGGGCGGGGGTGACTGCGCGACGGTGGCCCGGGTGGCCTACGAGGGAGCGCGCACCGCCCTCGCCGCGACGCCGGGGCAGCTGGCCGTCCTGGAGCGCGCCGGAGTGGTCGACGCGGGCGGACGGGGCCTGGTCGCGGTCCTCGGGGCCCTGGTGGAGACGTTCACGGGGCAGACGCCGGGTGGGACGACGGGTCCGGCATCCGCTTCCGTACCGCATGCCCGGGCGGGACACGGCGGCCCGGCGGGATCCGCGCACGCTGTGCCCGGGGCCGACGCCGTTCACGCGCGCGTGGGACGGGGCGTGGAGCACACCGAGCAGGCGCAATCGGGCGGTCGGACCTCTGCCGCGCGGGGGCCCGCCCATCCGTCTGCCGCGCGGGCGCCCGCCCATCCGTCGCCGTCTCCCGGCGACGAGGGAGAGTGCGGGGACGGACCGCAGGCCCCCGGTAAGGGTGGGCCGGCCTTCGAGGTGATCTACCTGCTGGAGGCGCGGGACGAAGCGGTCGCGCGGCTGCGGACCCGGCTCGACGCCCTCGGGGACTCGCTCGTCGTGGTGGGCGGGGACGGGCTGTGGAACGTGCATGTGCACGTGGACGACGCGGGCGCCGCCGTGGAGGCGGGCGTCGAGGCCGGGCGGCCGTACCGGATCCGGATCACCCACTTCGGGCTCGGTGACGTGCACACCACCGGTGCCGAGCGGCCGGTCGGGGAGCGGGCCCAGCGCGCGGTCGTGGCCGTCGTGCCCGGTGAGGGACTGGCCGGGCTGTACACCGAAGCGGGCGCGACCACCGTCCTCGCGCGCCCCGGGGAGCCGCCCGCCAGCGGGGAACTCGTGGAGGCCGTACGGCGGGCCCACGCGCGCGAGGTGGTGCTGCTGCCCAACGACCCGGACCTGCGGCACACCGCGGCCGCGGCCGCCGCACAGGCCCGTACCGAGGGCATCCGGGTGGCCCTGATCCCGACCCGCTCCGCGGTCCAGGGAATCGCCGCGCTCGCCGTGCACGAGCCGGAGCGCCGCTTCGACGAGGACGTCGTGACCATGACCTCGGCTGCGGGAGCCACTCGGTACGCCGAGGTCGTCGTGGCGGAGCGGCAGTCCTGGACCATGGCCGGCATCTGCCAGGCCGGTGACGTCCTCGGGCTCATCGACGGCGACGTCGCCGTGATCGGCGCGGACATCGGGGCGACCGCGGAGACGGTCCTCGACCGCATGCTCTCGGCCGGCGGCGAACTGGTCACCCTCGTCCTGGGCGACGAGGCCCCCGCATCGGTCGCCGACCACCTCGAAGCCCGCGTACGGGAGTCGTACCTCGCCGTGGACACGGTCGTGTACCGGGGCGGGCGACAGGGGGCTCTGCTGCTGATCGGGGTCGAGTAACCGCGGCGGCCTGCAGCCTGTGGCCTGCAGCCTGTGGCCTGCAGCCTGTGGCCTGTGGCCTGCGGCCCGCTGGCCGCCGCCTGTCGCGTGATGCCCCTGGCTGCCGCCTCGGTGACGCCCGCTGGCTGCCGCCTGTCGCCCGCCAGCCGGGAGCCGGCGGGCGGAAGGCAGGCGGCAGGCAGCGGGCAGCGAGCCGCCAGCTGTCGGTAGATCGCAGCTGGCAGCCATCGGACTCCAGACGGCGGATGGAAACGAGCAGCCGGCACGGCGGCCAGCGGAATGCAGATGGCAGCGATCCGCCAGCCGCGATCAGCCAGCCGTCGGCAGACCGCAGTCTGCAGACGGCAGCCAGCGGACTCCAGACGGCGGACGGGAGACGGCGGACGCCAGCGAGCAGCCGGCACGGCGGCCAGCGGACTCCAGACGGCAGTCGCCAGTGGTCAGCCAAGGGACGGCAGGCAGCGGACGCCAGATGGCAGTGGGCAACCAGCCACCGGCAGTCGGCGTCGCCTATTGCCCGCCGCCAGCGCGCAGCCCGTCGGCCCGCTGCCCTCCACCGCCCCGTGTCGTCTAGCCCGTCGCCTGTTCCTCCACCACGCCGAGCAGTTGCCGTGCCTCGGACCGGCGCGCCCGCACGATGTCGTCCTCGTCCTCGACGGCGTCGGCGTACGCCGACAGCACCGCACGCGCGCGGGTCGCCGCGTCCTTGGGGCGGCCCAGGTCGGCCTCCAGCCATCCCGCGGCGAGTTCGGCGGCGGTCCGGCTGGACAGGGCGTCGGCCCCGAGGGCGGCGAAGACCACGATCGCCTCCGCCACTTGGGACAGGGCATCGTTCAACACCGCCCGGATCGAGTCGTCCTCGGCGTCCTCGGCCACCGAACGGGCCAGCAGGTCACCGAACTGCCGGTGCGTGTGGCCGAGTTCGCCCAGCAGCCGCTGCCGAGTCTCCTCGTCGTCCGCCGCCGCGCCCAGTGCCGTCTCGCACTCGCGGACCGAGAGCGCCATCAACTCCCGCGCCGCCCCGGCCCCGTCCTCGGTGCGCAGCGCGAGCCACGCACGGGCCCGCAGCGAGCGGACGAGACCGTGGACGTTGCCGAGCGTGCGCCACAGCTCGCCGGCGCGCGCGTAGGCCAGGTCCGCCTCGGCGGGCAGGCCGGCGTGACCGAGGGACTCGGCGGCGAGGTGGGCGAGCGTCGCGTGGTCGTGCTGCTCCGGCCAGTGCCGGGCGATCTCGGCTGCCTGCAACCGGCGTTCGGCGGCCTCGCGGTGTTCGCCGAGTTCGCTCAGACAGTCGCCGAGCCACCACTGGGTCTGCACGATCGCGCCCTCGCCGTGCGTCTCGGCGCCGAGGTCGGTCAGCGCCGACTCCAGCACCTCGGCCGCCTCCGCCCAGCGCCCCTGCCGCAACAGGAACCCGCCGAGCTGGTGCCGGGCCAAGGCTCCGAACGTGGGCCCCTCGCCGGCCTCGTCGGCCCAGTGCGCCGCCTCCAGGGCATGCTCGGCGGCCTCCTCGGACAGGCCGCGACCCCCGACGACCTCGGCCAGCTGGAGGTGCAGCTGCGCCCGTCCCGTCGGCTCCAGGTGCGGCCCACCGTGCTCCAGGGCGCACCGCAGCGCCCGCTCCGTCCCGGCCAGATCGCCGACGTGGTGCGCGAGCGCGGCGAGCCTGGCCTCGTACTCCACGGCGAACCACGGCAGCCCCGCGCCCACGAAGCCCTCCGCGGCCCGCGCGAACAGCTCCTGGGCCGCCGCCACGTCCCCGGTCTGCGCGGCCAGCTCCGCGAGCATCGCCCGCGCCTCGGCGGCCCGCGCGGCGAGCCGGACGTCGTCACCGGTGCGCCCCTCGACCAGGGCCAGCACCTCCCGGGCGGCCCCTTCCGCCTCGGCGAGCACCGAACCGAACGAGGAGGCAGCGGACGTACCCACGCCGTCCCCAGCCCTCTCGGCTTCGGCGGGCCCCGCCGGGAGACCGGCGGTCCCGTCCGCGGCCGCCGCCGGGCCGCCGGTGCCTGAGTCGGCCACCACCGCTTCCTCCAGCGGCTCCTCCGCCTCGTGAACCCGCCGCATCAGGATCCGCGCCCGCGCCATCAGCACCGACGCCGTCTGCCGTACGCCCGTACCGTCCTCGGCGTAGAGCGCGAGGACCTCGTCGTAGGGACCGGCCACCGCCGCGAGCGCCTCGGTCACCTCGCCGGTGAGGGCGCGCACGTAGGCCGCACGGGCGCGGGCCGCCAGTGCCTCGCCCGGGTCGCCCGCCTGCGCGAACAGCTCGGCGGCACGTTCGAACAGGGCTATGCCCTCCGGGCCCTGCTCCATCGCCTGGTGGTCGGCGATCTCGGCCCGGTCGCGGGCCTCCAGCTCGACGCCCTCCGCGGCGCGCGCGACGGCCGCCCACGCCTCGATCGCGTGCGGCTGCAAGGTGTCCGAGAGCCGCCGGGCCTCGACGAGCAGCGTCCGCAGATCTGGCTCCTCCGGGGAAGCGGCCACCGGCGCCGGGGCCGCCGCCGCCACCGCGGCCGTCCGCACCGAACGCACCCCCAGCGGCAGCCGCTCGACCAGCGGCCGCTGCGCCATCCGCGCGCGGGCCCGCTCACTGACGTGTCGCGTGCCGTTGCGGCCGTCGAAGCGGGCGGCCAGCGCGAGCGCCTCCCCGCGCGCGTGCGCTGCCAGGTCCCGCGCGGTCCACGCCCGGTCGGCCGGTCCCGGTACCCGCTGATCGCCGAGCCCCAGCTCGGTCAGCCGGTCCATGAGCAGGGCGACCACGGCCATGAACTCCAGGCCGCTGCGCGGATGTCCGCCGTCGGCGAAGTACGTCGGCCGCTGGGCGAGCAGTTCCAGGCCACGCGCCTCGTTCCCGGTCAGCGCGCAGAACTCGACGTGGTCCGCGTAGGCACCCCGCATGCTCTCCATGGGCCGCACGAGCCGGAAGCCCCGCAGGTGGTGGGCCCGGGCCTCATCGACGCGGCCCAGCCGAAGCAGCGGCGCCAGGGAGGACGCGAGGACCGTGTGCGGCTCGTGCGCGCAGGTGAACTCGCCCGCCAGGACCGGGCCCCACAACGCGAGCGCCTCAGCGTCCCGGCCCCGCTGGGCCTGCCACCAGCCCTGCCCGTGCAGCTCGCACGCGTGGCAGTCGGCCATGGCGTCCCGGTCGGCGGCCAGCCAGGCGGTGTACGCCCGCTCGGCCCGCGGCACGTCCCCGAGGTGCGCGGCCACACTGAACTCGGCGCTGCGCACGGCCCGTTCGGAGTGCCCGGCGAGCCGGTAGCGGTGCTCCATCTCGCCGAGCCACTTCTCGATGGACGCCAACGGAATGTGCGGCTGGTCGAGCATGCCGGCCGACATCCACTTGAAGACCCAGTGCAGCGAGTGCGTCTCGTACTCGTCGAAGTCCTCGGGCCGCTCGTCCCACATGCGCAACAGGCGCGCGAAGGGAACGAACATCTTGTCCTTCTCGGAGCTGTAGTTGTAGACCTTCAGCTGGTGCCCGAGCGCCTCGATCACCGCGAGCGGGATGTTCAGCCGCTCCGCCTCGGCGAGCAACTGCTCCGCGCGCGCGTTGCGGGCCGGCCCCTCCGGCTGTTCGGAGTTCTCCGCCATCGCCTGACGGAGGTCGTCGAAGTCCGTGATCCGGCTCATGGGTGACCGTCCTCGCTGTGCGTGGCCCACTCCAGGAGGCCGATGAACGCCCGGTTCAGCAGGGCCGAGTCCGCGGGCCTGAGCGGGCGTTGCGCCATCAGCAGCGCCTGCCCGTACAGAGACTCCGTGGCGGTGCCGATCAGTTCCGGGTCGCCGAGTGAACTGATCCGCCGGATCAGCGGGTTGAGATGGTTGAGCACCAGACGCGCGCGCGGCGCGCCGCCGCGCAACGAGCCGAGGATGCCCGCCCACAGATCGTCGGCCTGCTCCGCCGCCTCCGCTCGCGCCTGCTCGTGCCGGGCCGCCCGGTCGTCCAGGTGCAGCGCGGGAACCGACAGCGGGCGGAAGGACCGCAGGACGACATCGCATCCCAGCGGGTCGAGCTTGGCCCGCGCGACCGCCAGGAAGGCGGACAGCGCCAGTTCCTCGGCCGCGTCGACCGCGTCCAGGTGCGCGGTCACGGTGTCGGCGTCCAGCTCCGCGACCACCGTCCCCGGCCGCACCGACGGCAGCGCCTCGATCAGCTCGCTGTCGTACGTGTAGCCACCGTTGATCACCCCGACGCCCTGCGCGGACGCGATCGGCGCGACCTGCCGGAACTCCTCGACGGTCCGGGTGAAGTGCACGACCGGGTGTCGCCGCGCGAACTCCTCCAGGGACAGCTGTCCGTCGGTCGTCTCGAACGGCAGCCACGGCAGCATCGTGCGCAGCATCTCGCTGTCGTGCCGCGCCAGCGACTTCACGCCCAGGTGGTGCACGGCCAGGAAGTCCGCCAGCCGCTGCGGATCGCCGGCCGCCAGCCCCGTCAGCCAGGACCGGATCCGCTCGCCCAGCGCCTCCCGTACCGCGGCCAGCGTCTCGTCCTCGTACAGCGACTCCCGCGAGGCCGTGGGCCGCAGGCTGTCGGTGTCCAGGACGCAGCGCACGAAGAACGCCCAGTCGGGCAGCAGCTGTTCGCCCCGCTCGGTCAGCAGCATGCCCTTCAGGTGCACGCGGTGACCCGCCCGCTGGACCGGGCTGACCGCCGACGGCAGGACGTACGCCACCCCGCGGATCCCGGCGAGCGGCACCGCCAGGTCGATCGCGTCCAGCGGAGTGAACCCGAACACCTCGTGACAGTGCCGCGCCAGCGCCACCCGGCGGCCCGCGGGACTCGGGTACGGCCGGTCCCACGGCGCGGGCAGATCGGTGACCGCCTCCTCGCCCACCCGCACGTCGTACGGCAGCAGCGACCCGAAGTCCCGCGCCAGCGCCAGGACGCGTTCCTCGGTCAGCCACTCGCCGACGCCGGCCCGTGCCGTCAGGTGCACGGTGGTGCCCGGTTCGGGCCGGGCGGTGTCCGGCAGCGTCCGCACGGTGTACGAACCGTCGTCGCTCGCCGTCCACTCCACGGGCGGCGCACCCGGCGTACGGGCGCTGCGGCTGACCACCCGGATCCGCTCGGCGACCACGAAGCAGGCGAGCAGCCCGATGCCGAACTGCCCGAGGAAGTCGGCGCGGACCTCCTGGAGCCCCTCGGCCCGTTTGGAGCTGCGCCCGATGGTCGCCAGCAGGGTGTGCACGTCCGACTCGCTGAGTCCCACGCCGGTGTCCTCGACCCGCAGGGACCCGCCCTCGGCGTGGATCCGTACCCGGGCGGGGGCGTCCGGTTCCTCGGCCCGCCGGGCGGTGATGGCGTCCACCGCGTTCTGCAGCAGCTCGCGCAGATAGACCTTGGGACTGGAGTAGAGGTGATGGGAGAGGAGGTCCACCAGGCCGCGCAGGTCGACCTGGAACGTATGGGGCTGCTGGGGTGCCTGGGATGAATGTGAGGTCTGGGAGTCCATCGTCACGGCGCCGGTGGGGGAGTTCTCGACGGCGCGGGGTCGGGCGGTCCCGTGTGGGGCGTGACCGCGGGGAGGGATGGCCGGAGCGCGTCATCCTAGGGCCCGAACGAGCGTCCTGACCAGGGGTTTCGCGGTACGTATACGGCAATGTCAGTGGTGTGGTGTGCAATGGATCTCGTGCCCGCACTGGAAGAACCGCTCAAAAGGGTGCTCGGCCCCGCCACCGCGAAGGTGATGGCCGAGCACCTCGGCCTGCACACGGTCGGTGACCTCCTGCACCACTACCCGCGCAGATACGAGGAGCGTGGCCAGCTCACCCACCTCGCCGACCTCCCCATGGACGAGCACGTCACGGTGGTCGCCCAGGTCGCCGACGCCCGTCTGCACAGCTTCGCCTCGGCCAAGGCCCCGCGGGGCAAGGGGCAGCGCCTCGAAGTCACGATCACCGACGGCAGCGGCCGGCTCCAACTGGTCTTCTTCGGCAACGGCGTTCACAAGCCCCACAAGGAGCTTCTGCCGGGCACCCGCGCGCTGTTCGCGGGCAAGGTCTCCGTCTTCAACCGCCGCCTCCAACTGGCGCATCCGGCGTACGAGTTGCTGCGCGGCGCCGACGGCGAGGCGGCGGAGGCCGTCGACAGCTGGGCCGGCGCCCTCATCCCGCTCTACCCCGCCACCGCCAAGCTGGAGTCCTGGAAGATCGGCAAGGCGATCCAGACCGTCCTGCCGAGCGCCCAGGAAGCCCTCGACCCGCTCCCTGACTCCCTGCGTGAGGGCCGCGGCCTGGTCTCCCTGCCGGAGGCCCTGCTCAAGATCCACCGCCCGCACACCAAGGCCGACATCGAGGACGCCCGGGCCCGCCTCAAGTGGGACGAGGCCTTCGTGCTCCAGGTCGCCCTCGCCCGCCGCCGCCACGCCGACGCCCAACTCCCCGCCGTGCCCCGCAAGCCGGCACCCGACGGTCTCCTCACGGCCTTCGACTCCCGCCTGCCCTTCACCCTCACCGACGGCCAGCGGAAGGTCTCCAAGGAGATCTTCGACGACCTGGCCACCGACCACCCGATGCACCGCCTCCTGCAGGGAGAGGTCGGTTCCGGCAAGACCATGGTGGCGCTGCGCGCCATGCTCGCCGTCGTCGACACCGGAGGGCAGGCCGTCATGCTCGCGCCCACCGAGGTCCTCGCCCAGCAGCACCACCGCTCGGTCGTCGAGATGATGGGGGAACTGGCCGAGGGCGGCATGCTGGGCGGCGCCGACCAGGCCACCAAGGTGGTGCTGCTGACCGGCTCCATGGGGGCGGCGGCCCGACGGCAGGCACTGCTCGACCTCGTCACCGGCGAGGCCGGGATCGTGATCGGCACCCACGCGCTGATCGAGGACAAGGTGCAGTTCCACGACCTCGGGCTGGTCGTCGTCGACGAACAGCACCGCTTCGGCGTGGAACAGCGCGACGCCCTGCGCGGCAAGGGCAAACAACCTCCCCACCTGCTCGTCATGACGGCCACGCCCATTCCGCGCACGGTCGCGATGACGGTCTTCGGCGACCTCGAGACCTCCGTCCTCGACCAGCTCCCGGCCGGCCGCTCCCCGATCGCCAGCCATGTCGTGCCGGCCGCCGACAAACCCCACTTCCTGGCCCGGGCCTGGGAACGGGTGCGCGAGGAGGTCGACAACGGCCATCAGGGCTACGTCGTCTGCCCCCGCATCGGCGACGAGGAGGACGACCCCAAGAAGGCCCGGAAGAAGTCCCCCGAGGACGAGGCCGAGAAGCGCCCGCCGCTCGCCGTCCTCGACGTCGCCGACCAGCTGGCCACCGGCCCCCTCCAGGGCCTCAAGGTCGAGGTGCTGCACGGTCGTATGCCTCCCGACGACAAGGACGCGGTCATGCGCCGCTTCGCCGCCGGGGAGACCGACGTGCTGGTCGCCACCACCGTCATCGAGGTCGGCGTCAACGTCCCCAACGCCACCGCCATGGTGATCATGGACGCCGACCGCTTCGGCGTCTCCCAGCTGCACCAGCTGCGCGGCCGGGTGGGACGAGGCTCGGCCGCCGGTCTGTGTCTGCTGGTGACCGAGATGCCCGAGGCGAGCGCGGCCCGCCAGCGGCTGAACGCCGTCGCCGCCACGCTCGACGGCTTCGAGCTCTCCCGCATCGACCTCGAACAGCGCCGGGAGGGCGACGTCCTCGGCCAGGCCCAGTCGGGCGCGCGCACCAGTCTCCGGATGCTCGCGGTCATCGAGGACGAGGAGATCATCACGGAGGCCAGGGAGGAGGCGGCGGCGCTGGTCGCGGCAGACCCGGAGCTGGAGCACCTGCCGGGCCTGCGGACGGCGCTGGAGGCCCTCTTGGACGACGAGAGGGAGCAGTACTTGGAAAAGGGCTGAGGGAGACTTACCTCAGGGGCGCGGGCCGAATGGCATATGCGGCTACCGCCGCGGGAGCGCGACCAGCCACAATGAACCAGAAGCCGCCCACAACCAAGGACCAAAGATGACCCGCGTGATCGCCGGCGCAGCCGGCGGACGACGCCTGGCAGTCCCTCCAGGCACCGGAACCCGTCCCACGTCCGACCGCGCACGCGAAGGTCTTTTCTCCACGTGGCAGTCCCTCCTGGGCGGCCCCTTGGACGGCGAACGCGTCCTCGACCTCTACGCCGGCTCCGGCGCCGTCGGCCTGGAAGCCCTCTCCCGAGGCGCGAGCCACACCCTCCTCGTCGAGGCCGACGCCAGGGCCGCCCGTATCGTCCGGGAGAACGTGCGCACCCTGGGCCTGCCCGGCGCCGAGGTCAGGGCGGGCAAGGCCCACCAGGTCATCCAGGTGGAGCCGGAGCAGCCCTACGACCTCGCCTTCCTCGACCCGCCGTACGCCGTCTCGGACGGCGATCTTCGGGAGATTCTGCTCACACTCCTCGCCGGGGGCTGGCTCGCGCCCGAAGCCCTCGTCACCGTGGAGCGCAGCACCAGAGGCGGCGAATTCCACTGGCCGGACGGTTTCGAAGCGATCCGGGCCCGTCGCTACGGCGAGGGAACGTTTTGGTACGGTCGCGCCGCCTCTACGTGCGAAGACGCACGATGACCGGACCGGAGAGCGAGGGATCTCAAGTGCGCCGCGCCGTCTGTCCCGGGTCGTTCGACCCGATCACCAACGGACACCTCGACATCATTTCCCGCGCCTCGCGTCTGTATGACGAGGTCTATGTCGCGGTCATGATCAACAAGTCCAAGAGAGGCCTGTTCGAGATCGACGAGCGGATCGACCTGATCCGCCAGGTCACCGCCGAGTACGGAAACGTCCGGGTGGAGGCCTTCCACGGCCTCCTCGTCGACTTCTGCAAGCAGCGCGACATCCCGGCCATCGTCAAGGGCCTGCGCGCGGTCAGCGACTTCGACTACGAGCTGCAGATGGCCCAGATGAACAACGGCCTGTCGGGGGTGGAGACCCTGTTCGTGCCCACCAACCCGACCTACAGTTTCCTCTCCTCCTCCCTGGTCAAGGAGGTCGCGACCTGGGGTGGGGACGTCTCCCACCTGGTGCCGCCACTGGTCCTTCAGGCCCTCGGCGAGCGGCTCCGGCAGGACTGAGCAGCTGACGAACCGTCAGCCGGTGTCCGCCGGTCGCCTCATGGCCTTACAGTCGTCCCGTCCGTCTCCAACACAGCTGTAGAGAGTGGCGAGCACAGGTGGACGTGCAGAAGAAGCTCGACGAGATCGTGTCCGCGGTCTCCGGTGCCCGGTCGATGCCCATGTCGGCCTCGTGCGTGGTCAACCGCGCCGACCTGCTCGCGATGCTGGAAGAGGTACGCGCGGCCCTGCCCGGCTCCCTGGCGCAGGCCCAGGAGCTGATCGGTGACCGTGAGCAGATGGTCGAGCAGGCCCGCCAGGAGGCCGAGCGGATCATCGGGCAGGCGCACGCCGAGCGTGGCTCCCTGATCTCCGACACGGAGGTCGCCCGCCGCTCCCAGGCCGAGGCCGACCGCATCCTCGCCGAGGCCCGCCAGGAGGCGGAGGAGGTCCGCGCGGAGGCCGACGACTACGTCGACTCCAAGCTCGCCAACTTCGAGGTCGTTCTCACCAAGACGCTCGGCTCGGTCGGCCGCGGCCGGGAGAAGCTCCTCGGCACCGGTCCGGGAACCGACGAACAGGGCTACCAGGACGACGACGCCCCCGAGCGCAGCCACGACCCGGAGACCCTGCGCCGCACCGCCGACGAGTACGTCGACGTCAAGCTCGGCGCCTTCGAGGCGGTCCTCGCCAAGACCCTGGAGGCCGTCGGCCGCGGCCGTCAGAAGCTGCACGGCCGGATCGCCAGCGACGACCTCGGGGCCCTCGCCGACGACCTCTCCACCGTCCAGCACTCCAGCGACGCCGACTACCTCGCCGACCTCGCCGCCCTCACGGAGCGGGAGACGGTGGCCGCGCCGGTCGAGCAGCCCGTACCGCAGCAGTACGACCAGCAGGACATGCAGCCGGCCTACGGCTATCAGCAGCAGCCCGACACCTACGGCGGCGGCTACCAGCAGCAGTACCCGGGTCAGCAGGACCCGTACGGCTACCAGCAGGCCGACCCGTACGCCTTCCAGGGCTACGACGGCCATCAAGGCCATCAAGGCGCCTACGACCCGCACCAGGCCCAGCAGCCGCACCAGGCCCAGCAGGGCCACCAGGCGCAGCAGGACCACCAGGCCTACGTCCCGCAGCAGGCGCAGGCCCTCGAAGAGACCAGTCTCTTCGACACCAGCATGATCAGCGCGGAGCAGTTGCGGGCCTACGAGCAGGGGCGCGGAAACAGCTGAGCCGCTTCTCGCAGGAGGGGCGCCGACCGGGAGCGCACACCGGATTGGGCCGTGAGCGAAAGGTCCAGTATCCTGGCTCTTCGGTCGCGTGCACGTCCGCGATCAACGCTGCCCGGGAACACCGAAGGGCAGCGCCCCCGAGCTCAGCAGATCGAAAGTTGGAATGGCTCTGAACGCCCGCCTCGACCACCGCAACCCCCTCGTGTTCGACACACACGAGCTGGGTCGGCGGCCTGGTGCGCTGCAGCGCCTGACCCGCACGATCGACGCTCCCAAGGATCTCGGTATCCAGGAGGTCATCGGAGTGCCGGAAGGCGCCCCGATGAAGCTCGAACTCCGACTCGAGTCGGTCATGGAAGGTGTGCTTGTCACAGGCACCGCCCGTGCAACGGCCGAGGGGGAGTGCGTAAGGTGTCTGGAGCCGCTGGAGCTGAAGCTCGAAGCGGACTTCCAGGAGATGTTCTCGTACCCTGACGCCGACGACCGGGGCCGCCCCAAGGCGGAGCCGGCCGACGACGCCGAGGACGACGAGGACACGCTCTTCATCGAGGACGGCCTGTTCGACCTCGAGCCCGTGCTGCGCGATGCGGTGGTGCTCGCACTGCCGATGCAGCCGGTGTGCCAGGAAGACTGCCCAGGACTGTGCGCCCAGTGCGGAGCACGTCTTGCGGACGATCCGGGCCACCACCATGACGCCGTCGACATCCGTTGGGCGGCACTGCAGGGACTCGCCGGTTCACTCGAAGATGGCGAGAAGGACGACACCAGCGACGCCGAAGCGGGCGTCGACGAGAAGCAGGAGAAGTAGCCGTGGCTGTTCCGAAGCGGAAGATGTCGCGCAGCAACACGCGCCACCGCCGGTCGCAGTGGAAGGCTGCGGTCCCCACCCTGGTTGCGTGCGAGCGCTGCCACGAGCCCAAGCTGCAGCACATCGCGTGCCCGGCTTGCGGTACCTACAACAAGCGCCAGGTCCTCGAGGTCTGAGCGGCCGGTGAGAGGCACAGTGTCCACGCCCAAGAAGAACGGGTCCCGCGTGAGCGGGAGTGCCCCGGCGGACAACACAGCCTCGTCCCACACGCTGTTGGAAGGGCGGCTCGGGTACACACTCGAGTCCGCCCTTCTGGTGCGTGCGCTGACCCACCGTTCCTACGCGTACGAGAACGGCGGCCTGCCGACCAACGAGCGCCTGGAGTTCCTCGGGGACTCCGTACTCGGCCTCGTGGTCACGGACACGCTGTACCGCATCCACCCCGACCTGCCGGAAGGCCAACTGGCCAAGCTGCGGGCCGCGGTGGTCAACTCGCGTGCGCTGGCGGAGGTCGGCCGCGGGCTCGACCTGGGTTCCTTCATCCGGCTCGGCCGCGGTGAAGAGGGCACGGGCGGCCGGGACAAGGCATCCATCCTCGCCGACACCCTGGAAGCGGTGATCGGCGCGGTCTATCTCGACCAGGGACTGGACTCGGCGGCGGAGCTGGTGCACCGCCTGTTCGACCCACTGATCGAGAAGTCCTCGAACCTCGGAGCCGGCCTGGACTGGAAGACCAGTCTCCAGGAGCTCACCGCGACCGAAGGCCTCGGTGTCCCCGAGTACCTGGTCACGGAGACCGGCCCCGACCACGAGAAGACCTTCACTGCTGCCGCCCGCGTCGGAGGCGTCTCGTACGGCACCGGCACCGGCCGCAGCAAGAAGGAGGCGGAGCAGCAGGCCGCGGAATCCGCGTGGCGGTCCATCCGGGCCGCGGCGGACGAGCGCGCCAAGGTGGCGGCCCAGCAGACCGTCGCGGACGACGAAGGACCGTCGTCCGTCTCCGCCTGACCGAACGAGCACATCCGAGCGCCCGCCCCTGGACTTGTGTCCCGGGGTGGGCGCTCGCCTCATACACCGGTTCGTGACGGGGGAGCCCCATGCCCGAGTTGCCCGAGGTCGAGGTCGTCCGGCGCGGCCTGGCACGGTGGGTCGCCCACCGTACGGTCGCCGAGGTCGAGGTGCTGCATCCGCGTGCGGTACGACGTCATGTCGCCGGAGCGGACGACTTCGCGCACCGCCTCAAGGGCCACCGCATCGGCACCCCCAGCCGCCGCGGCAAGTATCTGTGGCTGCCCCTGGAGGACACCCACCAGGCGATCCTGGCCCACCTCGGCATGAGCGGCCAGCTCCTGGTCCAGCCGCACGCGGCGCCCGACGAGAAACACCTGCGCATCCGGATCCGGTTCGCGGACCCGCTGGCCTTCGCGGACCCGCCGACGCCGGACGCCTCCGAGGAGGAGTCCACCGAACTCCGTTTCGTCGACCAACGCACCTTCGGCGGCCTGTCGTTGCACGAGACGAGCCCCGACGGCCTGCCCGACGTGATCGCGCACATCGCCCGCGACCCCCTCGACCCGCTCTTCGACGACGAGGCCTTCCACCAGGCCCTGCGCCGCAAGCGCACCACCGTCAAACGGGCCCTGCTGGACCAGTCGCTGATCAGCGGCGTCGGCAACATCTACGCGGACGAGGCCCTTTGGCGCTCCCGCATCCACTACGAGCGCCCCACCGCGCACTTCACCCGTCCACGCACCGCCCAACTCATCGGCCACATCCGGGACGTGATGAACGAGGCCCTCGCCGTCGGCGGCACCAGCTTCGACAGCCTGTACGTCAACGTCAACGGCGAGTCGGGCTACTTCGACCGGTCGCTCGACGCGTACGGGCGTGCGGGCCTGCCCTGCAAGCGCTGTGCCACCCCGATGCGCCGACGGCCGTGGATGAACCGGTCCAGCTACTTCTGCCCGCGCTGTCAGCGCGCCCCGCGTGTCTCGTCGTAACGCTCCCGGGCCGCCAGGACCTCGTCCATCCTGCCCTCCACGAAGTGGATGAGGTCCAGCAGGCGCTGGGCGACCTCGTGGCCGAGCGGGGTCAGTTCGTAGTCCACCCGGGGCGGGTTCGTCGGCTGGGCCTCCCGGTGCACCAGGCCGTCGCGCTCCAGCGCGTGCAGTGTCTGGGACAGCATCTTCTCGCTCACGCCGTCGACCCGGCGGCGCAGCTCGTTGAAGCGCAGCGAACCCTCGTGCAGGGCGCCGAGCGCGAGCCCGCCCCAACGTCCCGTGACGTGCTCCAGCGTGCCGCGCGACGGGCAGGCCTTGGCGAACACGTTGTACGGGAGGTCCTGCGCCTCCGTGCGCTCCTGGGTGATGTCCATAACTCAAGCGTACGCGAACGCAGCGCTTACCGACAGGTTGCACTAACTGTGAGTTAGTGCAACCTGTCGGGCACTAGTACCCGAAGTCCTGCGTCCACCACGGGCCGCCCGACCCGAAGTGCACGCCGACCCCCAACGTCTTGAAGTCGCAGTTGAGGATGTTGGCCTTGTGGCCGGGGCTGTTCATCCAGGCCTTCATCACCGCGGCCGCGGTGGCCTGCCCCCGCGCGATGTTCTCGCCGCCGAGATCGGTGATCCCGGCCTTCGCCGCACGGTCCCAGGGCGTCGCGCCACTCGGGTCGGTGTGGTCGAAGAACTTCTGCTTGGCCATGGCGTCGCTGAAGTCCTCGGCCAGGTCGGACAGCGCGCTGTTGGCGGACAGCGCGCTGCAGCCCACCTTCGCCCGCTCCTGGTTGACGAGCTTGAGCACCTGGGCCGCGGCCTGGTTCTCGGCGGACACGGCCACCGGGGCACTGGTGTGCTCCGGCGCCCTGGTGGCCGCACGCGAGGCCGGGGCCTGCGGCTTCTCGCTGGGCGTGGTCTCCGGCTTCGTCGGCGGCGCCTTGGTGGGCGTCGGCGCGGCCGTCGCAGACGACGTCGAGGGGGAGGGCGTGGGGGAGAGGGAACGATCGGCCCCGCCGCGGCTGGTCGAGGTGGATTCCTCGCGGCTCTCGGCGCTGCCGGAGGTGCCGCCCTGCTCGACCGGGCTGTTGGTCGGCGTGCCGGCGGCCTGCACGCTGCCGCCGCCGTTGTTGGTTTCGCCGCCGAGCCGGTAGTTGTCGAGGCCGGGCACCGCGCCCGTGGCGACCGCGACCGTCCCGAGCGCGACCGCCGCGGAGACCCCGAGCAGACCGGTCTTGACCGGCGTCGACGTCCTCCTCTTGCGGCGGCGCGACCGCCCGGACCGGGAACCTCCGTCGGGCGTGAAGCCACCACCACGGGAGGACGCGGCGTCGGTGCCGAAGACCGTGGCGTAGTCCTCCTCCGTCGCGAAGAGGTAGGCGGCACTGCGCGCGGAGGTCTCGGTGTACGCCTCGGGGTCCAGATAAGGAGCCGTGCCGCCGCTAGGGCGGCCGTCCGAGGCGTACGGATCCTGCGGGTCCTGGGGGTAGGGGTACTGCGGGTCCTGAACAGAAGAACTCCGCGACCCGTAGTCAAAGCTGTACGAGTCCTGCGGGTCGTGGCTGCCCCGGTACGAGCCGTGCGATGGTGCGACCCCCGTGGCGCGGCTGGTGGCGGCGCGGCCGGCGGCGGAGCGTCGGTGGCGTCCCATGTCCTTGCCTTCCTCGTCCTGTGCGGTCGACGCGTCCCCCCGGTCAACCAAGGTCACAAAACTCACACGATGTGAGTTTCATATGAGATTCATTGGGTGGGGACGGTACCGCATGGCGCCGGAGGAGGAAGTGTCCGAAGAGACATTGCGCGGCTAGGTTGCACTCATGAGTGACGATGTACGGCTGGTTGCCTGGGTGCGGGGACGCGTTCAAGGTGTGGGTTTTCGCTGGTTCACGCGGGCCAAGGCGCTGGAGATCGGCGGCCTGAGTGGCTTTGCTCTCAATTTGGCCGACGGCCGGGTCCAGGTGGTCGCCGAGGGCCCGCCCGCCGGGTGTCAAGGTCTCCTCGACTGGCTCCAGGGCGACGACACGCCCGGGCACGTGGCTGGTGTCACCGAGATCTGGGACACACCGCGCGGGGGTTACGACGGGTTCGCCATCCGCTGACCCGTTCAGTCAAACAGCCCAGGCGGAAGCGGAGGAGCATGCCACTGGCACCTGCCCGGAGCAGAAAAAGCCTGGTGATTGCCAAGAACCGCTTGCGGTGGCAGGCTCGCCGGGTAAGGATGATCGCCTTGCTCCGAGGGCCCCGTGGGAGTCGCAGCGCCGCCGTTCCAGGCCGCGTGGATCCGGGTTGCCGCCAATACGGGGTGTGATCGTGTTGACCGTCAAACTTTTTGGTGAGACGCTGAAAGCACCCCGCGCACCTTAGCTGTTTGGCATGGATGAACGGCAGCACAACTCAACAGTGCCAAGCACCGCGGGTGCGAATCCCTCACGACCCACACCGCTTCGGTCGGTCACTCATTGTGGAGGACCATCCATCATGGCAAAGGCGCTTCTCGGTTACGTCGGCGGCTCCGACCCTCGACTCCTCGCCGAGATGCGACGGCTCCAGCAGCGCGTCCAGGACCTGGAATCCGAGCTTGTACGGATCCAGGCCGAGAACGACGCGCTCGCGGCTGCCGCTTCTCACGACAGGATCATGGAGAGCATCGACGCACACCAGGCGGAGCCCGCGCTCACCTGATCACTGCATCGCTCCACGACAGCTCACGCAGTGGTTGGGCAGCCTGTATCAACCGCTAAGTTGTCAGAGTTGCAAGGGACGCTTCGGCGTCCCTTCTTTCTTTCCCCCGCCTTTTTTGCCCCCGCATCCTTTCACTCTCTTCAACGTCTGATGTGCCCTGCATGTTCATGGGTGAAACCGCGGGTTCATGGAGTGAGACACCCCCGGAAGGTAGAGTCCAGCGGCGTGCACCTCAAGGCCCTGACCCTCCGGGGGTTCAAGTCGTTCGCCTCGGCGACCACACTCCGGTTCGAACCGGGGATCACGTGCGTCGTCGGACCGAACGGCTCGGGAAAGTCCAATGTGGTGGACGCGCTCAGCTGGGTCATGGGCGAGCAGGGCGCCAAGTCGCTGCGCGGCGGCAAGATGGAGGACGTCATCTTCGCCGGCACCACCGGCCGCCCTCCGCTGGGCCGCGCCGAGGTGTCCCTGACCATCGACAACTCCGACGGGGCGCTGCCCATCGAGTACGCCGAGGTCACCATCACGCGGATCATGTTCCGCAACGGTGGCAGCGAGTACCAGATCAACGGCGACACCTGCCGGCTCCTCGACATCCAGGAACTGCTGTCCGACTCGGGCATCGGCCGCGAGATGCACGTCATCGTCGGCCAGGGCCAGCTCGACGGCGTTCTGCACGCCGACCCCATGGGTCGCCGCGCCTTCATCGAGGAGGCCGCGGGCGTCCTCAAGCACCGCAAGCGCAAGGAGAAGGCGCTGCGGAAGCTGGACGCGATGAAGGCCAACCTCGCGCGCGTGCAGGACCTGACCGACGAACTGCGGCGCCAGCTCAAGCCCCTCGGCCGCCAGGCCGCGGTCGCCCGACGGGCCGCCGTCATCCAGGCCGACCTCCGCGACGCCCGCCTGCGCCTGCTCGCCGACGATCTCGTACGGCTGCACAACGCGCTGAGCGCCGAGGTCGCCGACGAGGCCGCGCTGAAGGAGCGCAAGGAGACCGCGGAGCTGGACCTGAAGCGGGCCCTGCAGCGCGAGGCCCTCCTGGAGGACCAGGTACGGCAGCTCTCGCCCCGGCTCCAGCGCGCCCAGCAGACTTGGTACGAGCTGTCACAGCTGGCCGAGCGGGTGCGCGGCACCATCTCGCTGGCCGAGGCGCGGGTGAAGAGCGCCACCTCCGCGCCCCTCGAGGAACGACGCGGACGCGACCCGGAGGACATGGAACGCGAGGCCGCCCGCATTCGTGAGCAGGAGGCCGAACTGGAGGCGGCCCTGGAGGCGGCCGAGCACGCCCTGGAGGACACGGTCGCGCACCGCTCCGAATTGGAGCGCGAACTCGCCCAGGAAGAACGGCGCCTCAAGGACGTGGCCCGGGCCATCGCGGACCGCCGTGAGGGACTGGCCCGGCTGAACGGCCAGGTCAACGCGGCCCGTTCGCGGGCGGGCTCCGCCCAGGCCGAGATCGACCGGCTGGCCGCCGCACGGGACGAGGCGCAGGAGCGGGCCTTGGCCGCGCAGGAGGAGTACGAGGCGCTCAAGGCCGAGGTCGACGGACTCGACGCCGGCGACGCCGAACTCGCCGAGCGGCACGAGGTGGCCAAGCGCGAACTCGCCGAGGCCGAGGCCCAGCTCACCGCGGCCCGGGAGTCGGTCACCGCGGCGGAACGCAGCCGGGCCGCGACCCAGGCCCGCCACGAGGCGCTGGCGCTGGGCCTGCGGCGCAAGGACGGCACCGGCGCGCTGCTCTCGGCGAAGGACCGCCTATCCGGCCTGCTCGGCCCGGCGGCCGAACTGCTCACCGTGACCCCGGGGCACGAGGTCGCCCTGGCCGCGGCCCTCGGTGCCGCCGCCGACGCCCTCGCGGTGACCACCCCGTCGGCCGCGGCCGACGCGATCCGCCTGCTGCGCAAGCAGGACGCCGGTCGGGCGGCGCTGTTGCTGAGCGGCGCTGCCGACGACGTACCGCGGGAGGCCCGGACCGAGGGGCCGCCGTATGCGGCCGACCTCGTCCGCGCCCCCGCTGACCTGATGCCCGCCGTACGACGTCTGCTGCGCGGGATCGTCGTCGTGGGCACCCTCGAGGACGCCGAGGATCTGGTGTACACGCGACCCGACCTCACCGCGGTGACCGCCGAGGGCGACCTGCTGGGCGCGCACTTCGCGCAGGGCGGGTCCGCCGGGGCGCCGAGCCTGCTCGAAGTGCAGGCGTCCGTGGACGAGGCGGCCGCGGAGCTGGAAGAGCTGGCCGTGCGGTGTGAGGAGCTGACCGAGGCGCAGCACGCGGCGGTGGAGCGGCGTGGGGAGTGTGCCGCGCGGGTCGAGGAACTGGGGGAGCGGCGCCGGGCCGCCGACCGGGAGAAGTCGGCGGTGGCCCAGCAGTTGGGGCGGCTGTCCGGGCAGGCGCGCGGTGCCGCCGGAGAGGCCGAGCGGTCCGTCGCCGCCGCCGCCCGGGCGCAGGAGGCGCTCGACAAGGCCCTGGGGGACGTCGAGGAACTGGCCGAACGGCTCGCCGTCGCCGAGGAGATGCCGGTCGAGGAGGAGCCCGACACATCGGTGCGCGACCGGCTCGCCGCCGACGGGGCCAACGCCCGGCAGACCGAGATGGAGGCCCGCCTCCAGGTCCGTACGCACGAGGAACGGGTCAAGGGGCTCGCCGGGCGGGCCGATTCGCTCGACCGGGCCGCCCGCGCGGAACGCGAGGCACGCGCCCGCGCGGAGCAACGACGGGCGCGCCTGAGACACGAGGCCGCAGTCGCCCAGGCCGTGGCCTCCGGCGCCCGGCAACTGCTCGCGCACGTCGAGGTCTCCCTCACGCGGGCCGACGAGGAGCGCACCGCCGCCGAAGCCGCCAAGGCCCGACGGGAGCAGGAGCTGACCGCCGCGCGCACCGCGGGGCGCGATCTCAAGGCGGAGCTCGACAAGTTGACGGATTCAGTCCACCGAGGCGAGGTACTCGGCGCCGAGAAACGGCTGCGGATCGAGCAGCTGGAGACCAAGGCGCTGGAGGAGTTCGGTGTGGAACCGGCGGGGCTCACGGCCGAGTACGGCCCGCACCAGCTGGTGCCGCCCTCGCCCCCCGCCGAGGGCGAGGAACTGCCGGAGGACCCCGAGCACCCGCGCAACCGGCCGAGGCAGTTCCACCGGGCGGAGCAGGAGCGGCGGCTGAAGGCGGCAGAGCGTGCGTACCAGCAGCTCGGCAAGGTCAACCCGCTCGCCCTGGAGGAGTTCGCCGCGCTGGAGGAACGCCACCAGTTCCTCAGCGAGCAGCTGGAGGACCTGAAGAAGACCCGCGCCGACCTGCTCCAGGTCGTCAAGGAGGTCGACGAGCGCGTCGAGCAGGTCTTCACCGAGGCCTACCGGGACACCGCCCGCGAGTTCGAGGGCGTGTTCGGCCGGCTGTTCCCCGGCGGTGACGGGCGCCTGATCCTGACCGACCCCGACAACATGCTCACCACGGGTGTGGACGTCGAGGCGCGTCCGCCGGGCAAGAAGGTCAAGCGGCTCTCGCTGCTCTCCGGCGGTGAGCGGTCACTGACGGCCGTGGCGCTGCTCGTGTCGATCTTCAAGGCCCGGCCCAGCCCGTTCTATGTGATGGACGAGGTCGAGGCGGCGCTCGACGACACCAACCTCCAGCGGCTGATCCGCATCATGCAGGAGTTGCAGGAAGCCTCCCAGCTGATCGTGATCACGCACCAGAAGCGGACGATGGAGGTCGCCGACGCGCTGTACGGCGTCTCCATGCAGGGCGACGGTGTGTCGAAGGTCATCTCGCAGCGTCTGCGCTAATTCCATGCGCATTACAGCTATCGCCACCTGCGGTTCTTGATGGCTTCACTTAATGAACACATAGCTGTCGGCCGGTGGTCTCACAATCCACACCGAACCCTCTGTTGACTTCGAAACTTGAAGGCATAGTCTCTGCAACGTTGCTTTTGCCTTCAGGTGGTGGGCAGCCCATGCTGGGCGCCACCGGAGGGTCGTTCCCACGCCGGCAGCGTTGCCGGTGGCCCGAGGAGTACACGTGACCAGCACAGCGCAGGCATCCAAGTCAGGAGCCGCTTCGGCTCACCCCGATCATCTCGGGCACGTCATCTTCATCGCGGCGGCGGCCGCGATGGGCGGTTTCCTCTTCGGCTACGACAGCTCCGTGATCAACGGTGCCGTCGAGGCCATCCGGGGCCGCTACGACATCGGCTCGGCGGCCCTGGCACAGGTCATCGCCGTCGCCCTGATCGGCTGCGCCATCGGTGCCGCGACCGCCGGCCGCATAGCCGACCGCATCGGCCGCATCCGGTGCATGCAGATCTCCGCTGCGCTCTTCACGATCAGCGCCGTCGGTTCCGCGCTGCCCTTCGCGCTCTACGACCTCGCCTTCTGGCGCGTCGTCGGCGGCTTCGCCATCGGCATGGCCTCCGTGATCGGCCCCGCCTACATCGCCGAGGTCGCCCCGCCGGCCTACCGCGGCCGCCTCGGTTCCTTCCAGCAGGCCGCGATCGTCATCGGCATCGCCATCTCCCAACTGGTCAACTGGGGCCTGCTGAACGCCGCCGACGGCGACCAGCGCGGCAAGCTGATGGGCCTGGAGGCCTGGCAGGTCATGCTGGGCGTCATGGTGATCCCGGCCGTCCTCTACGGTCTGCTCTCCTTCGCGATCCCCGAGTCCCCCCGCTTCCTGATCTCCGTGGGCAAGCACGAGCGGGCCCGCGAGATCCTCGAAGAGGTCGAGGGCGACAGGATCGACCTGGACGCGCGCGTCACCGAGATCGAGCACGCGATGAAGAGCGAGCACAAGTCGTCCTTCAAGGACCTGCTGGGCGGCGGCTTCTTCTTCAAGCCGATCGTCTGGATCGGCATCGGCCTCTCGGTCTTCCAGCAGTTCGTCGGCATCAACGTCGCGTTCTACTACTCCTCGACCCTGTGGCAGTCGGTCGGCGTCGACCCGACGGACTCGTTCTTCTACTCCTTCACGACGTCGATCATCAACATCGTCGGCACCGTGATCGCCATGATCTTCGTCGACCGCGTCGGCCGTAAGCCGCTGGCCCTCATCGGGTCCGTCGGCATGGTGATCGGCCTCGGGCTGGAGGCGTGGGCGTTCTCCTTCGATCTCGTCGGCGGCAAGCTGCCGGCCACCCAGGGCTGGATCGCCCTGATCGCCGCCCACGTGTTCGTGCTCTTCTTCGCCCTGTCCTGGGGTGTGGTCGTCTGGGTCTTCCTCGGCGAGATGTTCCCGAACCGGCTCCGCGCCGCCGCCCTGGGTGTGGCCGCCGCCGCGCAGTGGATCGCCAACTGGGCCATCACCGCGAGCTTCCCGTCGCTGGCCGACTGGAACCTCTCCCTCACCTACGTGATCTACACGGTCTTCGCCGCGCTCTCCATCCCCTTCGTCCTCAAGTACGTCAAGGAGACGAACGGCAAGACCCTGGAGGAGATGGGCTGACCCGCCCGTCGAGCCCCCGCGAACTCGGGGAGAAGGGCCAAGTCCCCGCTGCCCCTCTCCCCGTACCGTCCGCCGCCCCCTGTTCCGCCGCCGAGCGGGCAGGGGGCGGCGGTGATCTTTGATCAGTCGTCCAAAGCCGGAAGGACCCGGTCCGCGAGCAGCCGCAGGCTGCGCCACCCCTCGTCCACCGGCATCCCGCCCGCCAGCGGATGCAGGACGAGACTGTCCAGGCCCTGGGACACGCACTCCTCGGGTGTCAGGATCCGGTAGACGCCTTCCGCGCGGAGTTCCTCCACCGTCGTGGCCGCGGATCGCACGGCCGAGCGAATGTCGCCGGACTGCCAGGAGGCGTACGTCCGCGCCTCGTGCAGGAAGTGCTCGCCGTACGCGGCCCACGCCCGGTCCGGATCCTCGGCGAGGTGCAGCAGGGGAGTCTCGGCGGCGGGCATCATCGTCCAGCCCTCGGTGCCGTACTCGACCAGCCGCTCCTTGTAGTACGCCTCAAGATCCGGCAGATGCGCGCTGGGGAAGAAGGGCAGGCCGAGCCGGGCGGCCCGGCGGGCGGCGGCCTTCGAGGAACCGCCGACCAGGAGCAACGGGTGCGGGTCGGAGTACGGGCGCGGGGTGACCCGTACCGTACGGCCCCGGTACGTGAACTCCTCGCCGGTCCACGCCCGCAGCAGGGTCTCCAGGACCTCGTCCTGGATCCGGCCGCGGCGCTTCCAGTCCACGTCGAACAGGGCGTACTCCTCGGGCCGGTACCCGATCCCGGCCACGGTGACCAGCCGTCCGCCGCTCAGCAGATCCAGTACGGCGATGTCCTCGGCCAGGCGCAGCGGGTCGTGCAGCGGGCCGATGATCGCGGAAACGGTAACCGCGATCCGGCGGGTGGCCCCGAACACCGCGCCCGCGAAGGCGAACGGCGAGGGCAGCCAGTTGTTTCCGACGCCGTGGTGTTCCTCGGTCTGCACGGTGGTGATCCCGTGTTCGTCGGCGTAGGCGGCCATCTCCAGCGCGGCCCGGTAGCGGGCGCTGAGCGAGGCAGGGGTGGCGCCGGGCTCGACCAGGTTGAAGCGGACGACCGTGACGGGCATGGGGAGTCCCCCTTCACGCGGTGGACGGGAGTGGACGCGAGTGCGTGGGAAGCCCACGGGGAGCTGACGAGAGGGGACGACGTTAGCTGACGACCCGTCAGACAACCAGGGGCGCGGGCGTCCCGGCAGCGGCCCGTTCCGGGGCCGCCCCCTGACCGCGGAAGCCGAACCTTCTCTTTGGAGGAAGACACAAGCTGGGCTCGATCGGACCCATGGCCGATACTGGGTGGGTTATGGAAATCGTCATCCTTGCTGTAGTCATCGCCGTGGTCGTGCTCGGTGCGCTCGGCGGGCTGGTCATCGGCAGCCGGCGCAAGAAGTCGCTGCCTCCGCCGCCGCCCTCCGCGCCCGACATCACCGCCCCTCCGGCCGAGCCGCACGTCGGCGACGAGGCCGAGACACCGCGCGACGAACCGCGCCGGACCATAGAGGAGGTGGATCTCCCGGACGGTTCCGCTCCGACCGTCCTCGACGAACCCGTTGCGCCGGCCCCCGAGATCGAGGTCCCGGAGCCCACGGCCGGCCGTCTGGTCCGCCTGCGCGCCCGGCTCTCCCGCTCGCAGAACGCGCTCGGCCAGGGACTGCTCACCCTCCTGTCGCGCGAGCACCTCGACGAGGACACCTGGGAGGAGATGGAGGACATCCTCCTCACCGCCGACGTCGGCGTGCAGCCCACTCAGGAACTGGTCGAGGGGCTGCGGGAGCGGGTGAAGGTGCTCGGCACCCGCACCCCGGCCGAGCTGCGCGCCCTGCTGCGTGAGGAACTGCTCAAGCTGGTCGGCGCCGACCTGGACCGCACGGTCAAGACCGAGCCGGAGGCCAGCAAGCCCGGCATCGTGATGGTCGTCGGCGTCAACGGCACCGGCAAGACCACCACCACGGGCAAGCTCGCCCGGGTGCTCGTGGCCGACGGGCGCAGTGTCGTCCTCGGTGCCGCCGACACCTTCCGCGCGGCCGCCGCCGACCAGCTGCAGACCTGGGGCGAGCGGGTCGGCGCGCACACCGTGCGCGGACCCGAGGGCGGTGACCCGGCCTCCGTCGCGTTCGACGCGGTCAAGGAGGGCAAGGAGATGGGCGCCGACGTCGTGCTCATCGACACCGCGGGGCGACTGCACACCAAGACCGGTCTCATGGACGAGCTCGGCAAGGTCAAGCGGGTCGTCGAGAAGCACGCCCCGCTGGACGAGGTGCTGCTCGTCCTCGACGCGACGACCGGCCAGAACGGGCTGATCCAGGCCCGGGTGTTCGCCGAGGTCGTCGACATCACCGGGATCGTGCTGACCAAGCTGGACGGCACCGCCAAGGGCGGCATCGTGGTCGCCGTGCAGCGCGAGCTGAAGGTGCCGGTGAAGCTGGTGGGTCTCGGCGAGGGGGCGGACGACCTGGCGCCCTTCGAGCCGGAGGCGTTCGTTGACGCCCTCATCGGAGAGTGAGCACGACCCCTCGGAAGTTCCGTGTGTGCGCCACCCGCGCACCCGTCAAGGCGCCCGCCCCGACCGCACCTCGGGAGCGGGCGCCGCGCTGTGTACGGCTGTGAGCCCGAGTACGGCTGTGGGTCTGAGGTACGGCTGTGGGTCTGAGGTACGGCCGTGAGTCTGACGTACGGCGTGCCCCCGACGTCCGTGCGGCTACGCCGGCGACCGGTGGACCACGTAGGCCAGCGTCCCCAACAGCAGCCTGGCCGCCGGTGGCTTCGTCGCCGTGTCCAGGGCGGGCGGGCGCAGCCAGCGCACCGGGCCCAGGCCGCCGCGGTCGGACGGCGGGGCCGTGATGTACGTGCCGGGGCCGAGGCCGCGCAGGTCCAGGGAGGTCGGGTCGTCCCAGCCCATGCGGTAGAGAAGCTCGGTGAGGCAGGCGGCGGCGCCGGGGGCGACGAAGAAGTGGACGCGGCCCTCGGGGGTCGTGATCACCGGGCCGAGCGGCAGGCCCATGCGCTCCAGGCGGACCAGGGCGCGTCGCCCGGCGGACTCGGCCACCTCGATCACGTCGAACGCGCGGCCGACCGGCAGCATCACCGCGGCGCCGGGGAACTCCGACCAGGCCCGGGTCACCTCGTCGAGCGTGGCGCCGGCCGGGACCGGGGGAGCGAAGCCGAGGGGGTGGGCGCCGGGGGCGACGCAGTCGGCGCGACCGCATGAGCAGGCGCCCGCCGCGGCGCGCGCGCCCGGTACGACGTCCCAGCCCCATAATCCGGTGAACTCGGCGACGGAGGTGCACTCCGACGAGCGGCCGCGCCGACGCGAGCCGGTGCGGATCTCCCGGATGCCGCCGATCGTGAAGCCCATGCCCCCTCCAACGTGTCCGGCGCACGGTGGTTACGTGGCGAACGCGATCCGTGACTCTCCGTTGCCACTTTCGAGTTCACGCGGCGTGCGGAGATCCCGTGGGTGGTGCGCTCAGCCATGTGCGCCCCTGAATGCACCGCTCCGCCCACTCGCGCTGGTCATCTGTCAAGTGAACCGTGGGGACGTCACGGGGAGTTCATTCGAAGGGGTGGCGAATGGTGGCGTTTCCGGGATCGCCATGGCTGGACGCGTGATCGTGGGATTACTTTGAGTGCACGAGGCCTGGGGGCACATGCACTCTTGGGTATGCCGGAGGCAACCCGGCTTCCCGTTCGAAGGAGGGCAACCGCCGGACGGGAGGCCGTATTTACCGGCATTCTGATAAGGCTTGGCGCACTCAGTGACAAGTGGTCTCAGGGATGGGGGCGTTCCAGTGAGCGGCAACGGCGGTAGCGAGACGGGCGCGACGACCGCGACGACGGGGACGAGCACCGACAAGCGCCCCAACGAGCTGCTCACCTCGTGGTTCGTGCGCAGCGGCTGGTCCAAGGGCGAGCTGGCGCGCCAAGTCAACCGGCGGGCCCGCCAGTTGGGCGCCAACCACATCTCCACCGACACCTCGCGCGTGCGCCGCTGGCTGGACGGCGAGAACCCCCGCGAACCCATTCCCCGCATCCTGTCCGAGCTGTTCTCCGAGCGGTTCGGCTGTGTCGTCTCCGTCGAGGACCTCGGACTGCGCTCCGCCCGGCAGTCACCCTCCGCGACCGGCGTCGACCTGCCCTGGACGGGCCCGCAGACCGTGGCCCTGCTCAGCGAGTTCTCGCGCAGCGACCTGATGCTGGCGCGGCGCGGCTTCCTCGGAACCTCGCTGGCCCTCTCCGCGGGCCCGTCCCTCATCGAACCCATGCAGCGCTGGCTGGTGCCCGCGCCCGCCGCCCCGCGCCCCGAGCCCGAACCGGCCTCGGCCTCGGCCCGCCGGGGCCGGCTGTCCAGGCCCGAGCTCGAGTTACTGGAGTCGACCACGGTGATGTTCCGCCAGTGGGACGCCCAGTGCGGCGGCGGTCTGCGCCGCAAGGCGGTCGTCGGCCAGCTGCACGAGGTGACCGACCTCCTCCAGGAGCCCCAGCCCGAGGCCACCACCCGCAAGCTGTTCAAGGTGGCCGCCGAGCTCGCGGAACTGGCCGGCTGGATGTCGTACGACGTCGGACTGCAGCCCGCCGCGCAGAAGTACTTCGTCCTCGCGCTGCACGCCGCCAAGGAGGCGGGCGACAAACCGCTCGGCTCGTACGTGCTGTCCAGCATGAGCCGCCAGATGATCCACCTCGGGCGGCCCGAGGACGCCCTGGAGCTGATCCACCTCGCGCAGTACGGCAGCCGGGACTGCGCGAGCCCGCGCACCCAGTCCATGCTGTATGCGATGGAGGCCCGCGCCTACGCCAACATGGGGCAGCCCGGCAAGTGCAAGCGGGCGGTCCGGATGGCCGAGGACACCTTCGGCGACGTCGACGAGTGGGACGAGCCGGACCCCGACTGGATCCGCTTCTTCTCCGAGGCCGAGCTGTACGGCGAGAACTCCCACTCCTACCGTGACCTCGCCTATGTCGCCGGCCGTAGCCCCACATACGCCTCTCTCGCCGAGCCCCTGATGCGGCGGGCCGTCGAGCTCTTCGCCAAGGACGACGAGCACCAGCGGTCGTACGCACTCAACCTGATCGGGATGGCGACCGTGCACCTCCTCCAGCGGGAGCCCGAGCAGAGCACCGTGCCGGCCAGGGAGGCCATGCAGATCGCCAAGAAGGTCCGCTCCGAGCGCGTGAACACTCGTATCCGAAAGACCGTCGACACGGCCGTACGCGATTTCGGCGATCTCGCCGAGGTCGTGGACCTCACCGACCAGCTGGCCATGGAGTTGCCCGAAACCGCCGAGGCGGTCTGATGGGGCGGCGCCACCCCTGAACCCCGGCCGCGGCCGGCCCTCCCGAACTGCCCGACTCGGCTCCCCCATGCCAGGTCATCGGAAGGCCGACCGCGGCCGGTCTGCTTCCTCCACCGAAGGTTGCGCCACGATAACGATCGAGTCGGACGAAATCCGCCAGTTCATCGACGCGTAACACACCGGGCGCCTTCGTCACGGCGGCGAAACAACGAGGGGCTTCCATCGAAATGGTGCTGCGCCAATCTCATGGCGCATAACCGGCCCACCCCTCATACCGCTCAGGCTTCGCCCGCACGGGGCCGTACCAATGACGAGGAGACGCCGATGGCATCAGCCGCCATCACGCTTGCGGCGGAGGCACCCAAGTTGTCGTCCGCCAACACAGGCTTCATGCTTATCTGTTCCGCCCTGGTGCTGCTCATGACACCGGGCCTGGCCTTCTTCTACGGAGGCATGGTCCGGGTCAAGAGCACCCTGAACATGCTGATGATGAGCTTCATCAGCATCGGGATCGTCACGATCCTGTGGGTCCTGTACGGCTTCTCCCTTGCCTTCGGCTCCAGCAACGGCTTCATCGGCTTCAATTCCGACTGGCTGGGCCTCAGCAACATCGGCCTGACGGAGCTCTGGGACGGCTACTCGATCCCGATCTTCGTCTTCATGGTCTTCCAGATGATGTTCGCGGTCATCACACCGGCCCTGATCAGCGGTGCCATCGCGGACCGCGTCAAGTTCTCGGCCTGGGCGCTCTTCGTCGCCCTGTGGCTCACGATCGTCTACGTCCCGGTCGCCCACTGGGTGTGGGGCGCCGACGGCTGGGCCTTCAAGCTCGGTGTGATCGACTTCGCCGGTGGTACCGCGGTCCACATCAACGCCGGTGCCGGCGCCCTCGGAGTGATCCTGGTCATCGGCAAGCGCGTCGGCTTCAAGAAGGACCCGATGCGTCCGCACAGCCTCCCGCTGGTCATGCTCGGCGCCGGTCTGCTGTGGTTCGGCTGGTTCGGCTTCAACGCCGGCTCGTGGCTGGGCAACGACGACGGCGTGGGCGCGCTGATGTTCGTCAACACGCAGGTCGCCACCGCCGCCGCCATGCTGGCCTGGCTCGCCTACGAGAAGATCCGCCACGGCGCGTTCACCACGCTGGGCGCCGCCTCCGGCGCGGTCGCCGGTCTGGTCGCCATCACCCCGTCCGGTGGTGCCGTCTCACCGCTCGGCGCGATCGCCGTCGGCGCCATCGCCGGTGTCGGCTGTGCCGCTGCCGTGGGCCTGAAGTACAAGTTCGGCTTCGACGACTCCCTCGACGTGGTCGGTGTCCACATGGTCGGCGGTATCCTCGGCTCCCTGCTGATCGGCTTCTTCGCCACCGGCAAGGGCCAGTCCACCGCGACCGGCGTCTTCTACGGCGACCACTCCTTCACCCAGCTGTGGAAGCAGTTCGCCGGTGTCGGCGCGGTCCTCGCCTACTCCCTGATCGCCTCCGCGATCCTCGCCTTCCTCCTCGACAAGACCATCGGTATGCGGGTCACCGAGGACGAGGAGATCTCCGGTATCGACCAGGCCGAGCACGCCGAGACCGCATACGACTTCAGCGGCGCCGGCGGCGGTGTCGTCGCCACCGCCGGTCCCGCCCTGGCCGCCGCGCAGAGCAAGAAGGTGGACGCATGAAGCTCATCACCGCTGTCGTCAAGCCCCACCGGCTCGACGAGATCAAGGAAGCCCTCCAGGCCTTCGGGGTCCACGGCCTGACGGTCACCGAGGCGAGCGGCTACGGTCGTCAGCGGGGCCACACCGAGGTCTACCGCGGTGCCGAGTACACCGTCGACCTGGTCCCCAAGATCCGCATCGAGGTGCTGGCCGAGGACGACGACGCCGAGCAGCTGATCGACGTCATCGTCAAGGCGGCCCGCACCGGCAAGATCGGTGACGGCAAGGTCTGGTCCCTGCCGGTCGAGACGGCCGTACGGGTCCGGACCGGCGAGCGCGGCCCGGACGCGCTCTAACAGAGGAAACGACAGGAGTCGCTGGGTGACGAGTACGGGCGTGCGCATGGAAGCAGAAGACTCGGGACCCAGCGGCTACGCGGCGGCCCGGCTGCGCCTCCTCACCGAGGGGGTGCAGTCCGGGCCGCCGCGCCGTACGGCGCTGTCCGAGCTGACGGACGACTGGCTGTCGGGTCTGTTCGGCGCCGGCGCCGAGGATCTGCGCGGGGCCTCCCTCGTCGCGGTCGGCGGATACGGCCGCGGGGAGCTGTCCCCACGAAGCGACCTGGACCTCCTGCTGCTGCACGACGGCAGCGACTCCGGCGCCGTCGCCGCGCTGGCCGACCGCATCTGGTACCCCGTCTGGGACCTGGGCCTGGCCCTCGACCACTCGGTCCGTACCCCCGCCGAGGCCCGCAAGACGGCCGCCGAGGACCTCAAGGTGCAGCTGGGGCTGCTGGACGCCCGTCACCTCGCCGGTGACCTGGGGCTGACCGCCGGCCTGCGGACCGCCGTCCTCGCCGACTGGCGCAACCAGGCACCGAAACGTCTCCCCGAGCTCCAGGAGCTGTGCGCGGAGCGCGCCGAACGGCAGGGGGAGCTGCAGTACCTGCTGGAGCCCGACCTGAAGGAGGCGCGAGGCGGGCTGAGGGACGCCACGGCACTGCGCGCGGTCGCCGCCTCCTGGCTGGCCGACGCCCCGCGCGAGGGCCTCGACGACGCCCGCCGCCGGCTGCTCGACGTGCGGGACGCCCTGCATCTGACCACCGGCCGCGCCACCGACCGGCTCGCGCTCCAGGAACAGGACCAGGTCGCGGCCGAGCTCGGTCTGCTCGACGCCGACACACTGCTGCGGCAGGTGTACGAGGCGGCGCGGGTCATCTCGTACGCCAGTGACGTCACCTGGCGCGAAGTGGGCCGCGTGCTCAGGTCCCGCGCGGTCCGGCCGCGCCTGCGCGCCATGCTGGGCGGCGGGAAACCGGTCTCCGAACGCTCACCCCTGGCGGAGGGGGTGGTGGAGCAGGACGGCGAGGTGGTGCTCGCCCGCGCCGCGCGCCCCGAGCGCGATCCCGTCCTCCCGCTGCGTGCCGCGGCCGCCGCCGCGCAGGCCGGTCTCCCGCTCTCCCTGCACGCTGTGCGGCGTCTGGCCGCCGCCGTGCGCCCCCTGCCCACGCCCTGGCCCGCCGAGGCGCGCGAACAACTGGTGACCCTGCTCGGATCCGGCCCCTCCACCATCGACGTCTGGGAGGCGCTGGAGGCCGAAGGCCTGATCACCCGGCTGCTGCCCGACTGGGAGCGGGTGCGCTGCCGCCCGCAGCGCAACGCCGTGCACATCTGGACCGTCGACCGGCACCTCATCGAGACCGCCGTGCGCGCCTCCGAGTTCACCCGGCGCGTCCACCGACCCGACCTCCTCCTGGTCGCCGCGCTGCTGCACGACATCGGCAAGGGCTGGCCCGGTGACCACTCCGTGGCCGGCGAGATCATCGCCAAGGACGTGGCCGCCCGCATCGGGTTCGACCGCGCGGACGTGAACGTGCTCTCCACCCTCGTACGTCATCACTTGCTGCTCGTCGACACGGCCACCCGGCGTGACCTGGAGGACCCGGCCACCGTGCGCTCGGTCGCCGAGGCGGTCGGCTCGCAGAGCACGCTGGAACTGCTGCACGCGCTCACCGAGGCGGACGCGCTGGCCACCGGACCGGCCGCCTGGTCGTCCTGGCGGGGCTCGCTCGTCGCCGACCTGGTCAAGCGCGTCTCCGCGGTCCTGTCCGGCGACGCACCGGAGGACCCCGACTCCGCCGCGCCCACCGCCGAGCAGGAGCGGCTCGCGATCGAGGCGGTCGCGACCGGCGGCCCCGTCCTGTCGCTGCGCGCGCAGACCGAACCGCCGACGGGCGAGCCGCCGTCCGGCGATCCGGAACCGCTCGGCGTCGAACTGCTCATCGCCGTACCGGACCGCGGAGGCGTGCTGCCCGCGGTGGCCGGTGTGCTCGCCATGCACCGCCTCACCGTCCGCACCGCCGAACTGCGCGCCCTGGACCTGCCGGACGGCGTCGAGGACTCGGTGCTGCTGCTCAACTGGCGGGTCGCCGCCGAGTACGGCTCCCTGCCGCAGGCCGCGAGACTGCGCGCCGACCTCGTACGGGCCCTCGACGGGTCGCTGGACATCGCCGGCCGCCTCGCCGAACGGGACGCCGCGTATCCGCGCCGCCGGGGTGTCGTGGCGCCCCCCGCACGGGTGTCGGTCGCCCCGGCCGCGTCCCGGCTGGCGACCGTGATCGAGGTCCGCGCCCATGACGCGCCCGGTCTGCTGCACCGGATCGGGCGGGCCCTGGACGAGGCGAAGGTCCGGGTGCGCAGCATGCACGTCTCGACGCTGGGTGCCAACGCCGTGGACGCCTTCTACGTGACCGGCCCCGAAGGGGCGCCGCTGCCCAGCGGGGAGGCGGCGCTGGTGGCACGGCGACTGGAGGAGACACTGCGCGGCTGACCGGCCGTCTTCGACCCGACCGTGACCCGGTCCGGTGGAGGCGGGATACCCTGGAGGGCGATTCGAAGCCAGCCACCGACGACCCCGAGGACCGCGAGCGCCGTGTTCGATACTCTTTCCGATCGCCTCTCAGCGACCTTCAAGAACCTGCGCGGCAAAGGACGGCTCTCCGAGGCGGACATCGACGCCACCGCACGCGACATCCGCATCGCGCTCCTCGAAGCGGATGTGGCCCTGCCGGTCGTGCGGACGTTCATCAAGAACGTCAAGGAGCGCGCCCTCGGCGCCGATGTCTCCAAGGCGCTGAACCCGGCCCAGCAGGTCCTGAAGATCGTCAACGAGGAACTCGTCACGATCCTCGGCGGCGAGACCAGGCGCCTGCGCTTCGCCAAGCAGCCGCCGACCGTGATCATGCTGGCGGGTCTGCAGGGTGCCGGTAAGACCACCCTCGCGGGCAAGCTCGGCCGCTGGCTGAAGGAGCAGGGCCACTCGCCCATCCTGGTCGCCGCCGACCTCCAGCGCCCGAACGCCGTGAACCAGCTCAGCGTGGTCGCCGAGCGCGCGGGCGTCGCCGTGTACGCGCCCGAGCCGGGCAATGGCGTGGGTGACCCGGTGAAGGTCGCCAAGGACTCCATCGACTTCGCCAGGTCCAAGGTCCACGACATCGTGATCGTGGACACCGCCGGCCGCCTTGGCATCGACGCCGAGATGATGCAGCAGGCCGCGGACATCCGGGACGCGGTCTCGCCGGACGAGATCCTGTTCGTCGTGGACGCGATGATCGGCCAGGACGCGGTCAACACCGCCGAGGCCTTCCGGGACGGCGTCGGCTTCGACGGCGTGGTCCTCTCCAAGCTCGACGGTGACGCCCGCGGTGGTGCCGCCCTCTCGATCGCCTCGGTCACCGGCAAGCCGATCATGTTCGCGTCGAACGGCGAGAAGCTCGAGGACTTCGACGCGTTCCACCCGGACCGGATGGCCTCCCGCATCCTCGACATGGGTGACCTGCTCACCCTGATCGAGCAGGCGGAGAAGACGTTCAGCCAGGAAGAGGCCCAGAAAATGGCCTCCAAGCTGGCGTCCAAGAAGGGCCAGGAGTTCACCCTCGACGACTTCCTGGCGCAGATGGAGCAGGTCCGCAAGATGGGCTCCATCTCCAAGCTGCTCGGCATGCTCCCGGGCATGGGCCAGGTCAAGGACCAGATCAACAACCTGGACGAGCGCGACGTCGACCGCACGGCCGCGATCATCAAGTCGATGACCCCGGCCGAGCGCCAGGAGCCGACGATCATCAACGGCTCCCGCCGTGCCCGTATCGCCAAGGGTTCCGGTGTCGACGTCAGCGCCGTCAAGAACCTGGTCGAGCGGTTCTTCGAGGCGCGCAAGATGATGTCCCGCATGGCCCAGGGCGGGGGCATGCCCGGTATGCCGGGGGTCCCGGGCATGGGCGGCGGCCCCGGCCGGTCCAAGAAGCAGCCGAAGAAGGCCAAGGGCAAGCAGCGCTCCGGCAACCCGATGAAGCGCAAGCAGCAGGAGCAGGAGGAGGCCGCGCGCCGCGCCGCCGCGGCCGAGGGCGGCGCCTTCGGCGTGCCGGGCCAGCAGGCCCCGCAGGACTTCGAACTGCCTGACGAGTTCAAGAAGTTCATGGGCTGACGCTGTCGTACGGGGCTCGTGACCGAGCCCCGTCCGTACGTCGCCGGGGGTGCCCCTCCTCTCACGGAGGCGCACCCCCGTGGCGTGTCGCACGCCGGTGCGGCAGGGGCCGGCACGTCGGCACCGCACCGGCGCCGTCGTGAGCACCGTGGCTTTCGGCCAATCTGCTCCTGAGCGGCACCGGCTCCGACGCCACGGTCCGCCGACGTCTACGGCACCCGCGCGATCAGGTACCGGAACACGTTCGGCATCCACACCGTGCCGTCCCGGCGCTGATACGGGTGCAGCGCCTCCGTCAGCTCCTTGTCCACCTGGGCCTGGTCCGTCGCCGAGATCGCCGCGTCGAAGAGCCCCGTCGACAGCAGCCCCCGCACGGCACTCGCGGTGCCGGCGTACCCGAACGGGCAGGCGACCCGGCCGGAACCGTCCGGCTTGAGGCCCGCCCGGTGGGCGACCTCCTCCAGGTCGTCGCGCAGGGCGGGGCGCCAGCCGACCGTGCCACGCAGCGGATCCGTCAGTCCGGTGGCCACCCGCAGCACGGACGCCGTGGCGCAGCGCTCCGGCGGACCCCAGCCGGCCAGCACCACGGGCGCCCCGCGCTCGGCCCGCGGCGTCGCCGAGGCGAGCAGCTCACCGAGCCCCTCCGAGTCACCCGCGAGACACCCGATGGGCTCGAAGGCGGTCACCAGGTTGTACGCGGGCGACCCCGCGTCAGCCGCGTCCTCGGGCGTTCCCTCCACGAGCCGGACCTGGCCACGCGCGCGGGCACCCCTCGCCTCCGGCGACAGCCGCCCACGCGCGAGGGCGAGCCGTTCGGGGGAGGAGTCGTCGACACCGGTGACCGTGGCGCCTCTGGAGGCCGCCATCAGCAGGGCCAGCCCGGAACCGCAGCCGAGCCCCAACAAGCGCGTGCGCGGGCCCACTTCGAGTCGCTCGTGGACGGCCTCGTAGAGCGGCACCAGCATCCGCTCCTGGATCTCGGACCAGTCACGCGCGCGTGCACCGCGGTCCGGACGGAAGGCCTCTCCCGTGTCCGGCCGGTGCTGCCGCACGAGCGTAGGTGTCATAGGTAAGCGCCCCAATCCGCCGAGAGTTTTTCCCCTGTCCCCGTTTGCCAAGCCCCCGTGCAGTGCGCTCGCACTTCCCCCGTATGCCAGGTAACTCCGCACTCGACCGTGCGTCCAGGGGTTGTCGAGTCCCGCTTGAGAGTGGACTGTGCCAGTGGCGAGATTTCACATTCCGGCAACCTGGGCCCGTACCATCGCGCCATGGCAAAGGCACCCGTTCTCACACCGCGGGCGGAAGACTTCCCGCGCTGGTACCAGGATCTGATCGCCAAGGCGGAGTTGGCCGACAACGGGCCGGTGCGCGGCACCATGGTCATCCGACCGTACGGGTACGGACTGTGGGAGCGGATGCAGGCCGAGATGGACGCCCGGATCAAGGCGACGGGCACCCAGAACGCGTACTTCCCGCTGCTGATCCCGCAGTCGTACCTCACCCGCGAGGCCGACCACGTCGAGGGCTTCGCGCCGGAACTCGCGGTCGTCACCCACGGCGGCGGCAAGGAGCTGGAGGAGCCGGCGGTGGTCCGCCCCACCTCCGAGATGATCGTCAACGACTACTTCTCGAAGTGGGTGCAGAGCTACCGCGACCTGCCCCTCCTGATCAACCAGTGGGCCAACGTGGTCCGTTGGGAGCTGCGCCCCCGTCTGTTCCTGCGGACGACCGAGTTCCTGTGGCAGGAAGGCCACACCGCGCACGCCACCTACGAGGAGGCCCGCGACTTCGCCTCCCACATCCACCGCGAGGTCTACGAGGACTTCATGGTGAACGTCCTGGCGATGGACGTCGTCCCCGGCCGCAAGACCGTCAGGGAGCGGTTCGCCGGCGCCGTCAACACCCTCACCCTCGAAGGCATGATGGGCGACGGCAAGGCCCTGCAGATGGCCACCAGTCACGAGCTGGGCCAGAACTTCGCCAAGGCCTTCAACACCTCCTACCTGTCGAAGGAGGGCACGCAGGAACTGGTGTGGCAGACCTCCTGGGGATCCACCACCCGCATGATCGGCGCCCTGGTGATGATGCACGGCGACGACAACGGCCTGCGTGTCCCGCCGCGCCTGGCCCAGACCCAGGTCGTCGTCCTCGCCATCAAGGGCGACGACACGGTTCTGGCCAAGGTCCGCGACATCGGCGATCAGTTGCGGGCGGCGGGCCTGCGCGTCCACGTCGACGACCGCACCGACACGCCGTTCGGGCGCCGCGCCGTCGACTGGGAGCTGAAGGGCGTGCCGGTGCGCGTCGAGGTCGGGCCCCGTGACCTGGAGAACGGCACCGCGATGCTGGCGCGGCGGATCCCGGGAGGCAAGGAGGCGGTGTCCCTGGACACGCTGCCGGGACTGCTCCCCTCCGTCCTGGAGGAGGACCAGGCGCTGCTGCTGAAGCAGTCCCGCGAGCGCCGGGAGTCCCGCACCTCCGACGTGTCCACGATCGAGGAGGCCGTCGAGGTGGCCGGCGCGGGTGGCTGGGCGCGCATCCCGTGGGCGGTGCTCGGCGAGGACGGCGAGGCCAGGCTGGGCGAGCACGCCGTGACCGTACGGTGTCTGGTCGCCGAGGACGGGTCGGTGCCGGAGGCCGACGAGGCGCCCGGTAACGTCGCGATCGTCGCGCGCGCTTACTGAGGTAGCGCCTTCCGGCGGGAGAGCGACCGAAACGTCTCTTGCGCAACGGCTGACCACAGGTACCCCGGCGCGTGGACACGATCTACGCGCCGGGGACTACGTCAGACTACGCACCAGCTTGGTATGAGCTGTGAGGCTTCTCCGCAGATCAGCGTACCCGCCCTCGTCAGGACGCATCAGTGACAACTGACGGGTACGTGCAAATTATTTGGGATGCCCCGGAATAGGAACACAGCGGCACCCTGGCTCGTTGTCATTACGTGAGCACGACACAGACACCACCTGTTCTCGCCGCAGAGCTGGCACAGGCGTGGGCCGACATTCAGCGGTACCACCCCGAGCTGCCCGATCTTGCCGCGCCAGAGTCCCTGATCGGGGAGTCGTCGTCCGCGTGCGGTCACGAGCTCTCCTTCGAGCGACTGCTTCATGAGGCAGTCCATGGCATCGCCGCCTCGCGCGGCATCCGCGACACCTCCCGTGCGGGCCGCTACCACAACCGGAGATTCCTCGCGATCGCCGAGGAGATGGGCCTGGACCACCCCGAGGAACCGCACCCCAGCAGCGGTTTCTCGCTGGTCGCGCTCAACCCCGAGGCGAAGCGCCGTTACCGGCCGACCATCGAGCGCCTCCAGCGGGCTCTCAAGGCCCACACGGCCGCGACCGCCGCGGACACGGCCCGTTCCTTCCGTGGCCCGGCCGCCCGCCACGGTTCCTCCGGTGGCGGCGTCCGCGTCAAGGCCGTCTGCGACTGCGGCCGCAACGTCCGGGTCGTCCCCTCGGTCCTGGCCCAGGCCCCGATCGTGTGCGGCGGCTGCGGGAAGCCGTTCAGGATCCCGGAGGTCGTGGGCGCGGCGGCCAGCTGACGCGGGCGCGAACCGACGTCCCCGTGCGAATGAGTACCGGCATCTCGTGGCTGCCGGTCGAGCCCGGGGCGTGGGCCTGGGTGCCGCCCGAGCGGCGGCACCCACGGCACCGGGCCGTGCGACCGCTCGACGGCACCCGAAGCGCCGGGTGCCTCTGAGGCCTGCCCAGCCCCACCCGGCCTGGGTCCGGAGCGACCCGCGGGGTGTGGCACAATGGCTAGCTGTACTCGACAGCCGCACAGGAACCCTCTCGCCTCCGGCTGACGCGTCCATCGGGCACTCGGGTACCGCAACCCCACGCGGCCTTCTCGCCGTGCCCAACCACGTCAAAATCAGGAGAACCCACTCCCGTGGCAGTCAAGATCAAGCTGAAGCGTCTGGGCAAGATCCGTTCGCCTCACTACCGCATCGTCGTCGCCGACTCCCGTACCCGTCGTGACGGTCGTGCGATCGAGGAGATCGGCCTGTACCACCCGGTGCAGAACCCCTCGCGCATGGAGGTCGACGCCGAGCGCGTGGCCTACTGGCTCTCCGTCGGCGCCCAGCCGACCGAGCCCGTGCTCGCCATCCTGAAGAAGACCGGCGACTGGCAGAAGTTCAAGGGCGAGCCCGCCCCGGCTCCGCTGCTGCAGCCGTCCGAGAAGGCCGCGCGTCCGCTGTTCGAGGCTCTCGGCGGCGACGACGAGGGCAAGGGTGAGGCGATCACCCAGAAGAAGAAGGCTGAGAAGAAGGACGAGGCTCCTGCCGAGTCCCAGTCGACCGAGGCCTGAGCAGCATGCTCGAAGAGGCGCTTGAGCACCTCGTGAAGGGCATCGTCGACAACCCTGACGACGTGCAGGTCGCCTCGCGCAACCTGCGTCGTGGGCGTGTCCTGGAAGTCCGGGTGCACCCGGACGACCTCGGCAAGGTGATCGGCCGCAACGGCCGCACCGCGCGCGCCCTGCGCACCGTCGTGGGCGCCATCGGCGGCCGCGGTGTCCGTGTCGACCTCGTCGACGTGGACCACGTCCGCTGACGCATCGCAGCACCGGCTCGGGCCGGGGAGGGCCACTGGGCCGTCCCCGGCCCGTCGTCGTAGATCAGGAGAAGCAAGCACAGTGCAGCTGGTAGTCGCTCGCATCGGCCGTGCCCACGGCATCAAGGGCGAGGTCACCGTGGAGGTCCGCACCGACGAGCCGGAACTGAGGCTCGGGCCCGGCGCCGTCCTGCTCACGGACCCCGCCTCCACGGGCCCGCTCACCATCGAGACCGGTCGCGTCCACAGCGGCCGCCTCCTTCTGCGTTTCGAGGGCGTGAAGGACCGCACCGCCGCCGAGGCGCTGCGCAACACCCTCCTCATCGCGGAGGTGGATCCGGAGGTGCTCCCCGAGGAGGAGGACGAGTACTACGACCACCAGCTGATGGACCTGGACGTGGTGACCAAGGAAGGCGTCGAGGTCGGCCGGATCACCGAGATCTCGCACCTGCCCTCGCAGGACCTGTTCATCGTGGAGCGTCCGGACGGCAGCGAGGTACTGATCCCCTTCGTCGAGGAGATCGTCACGGAGATCGACCTGGAGGAACAGAAGGCCGTCATCGACCCCCCGCCCGGCCTGATCGACGACCAGGCCGACGATGACGAGGTCGCCGACGAGCCCGGTACGTCCTCGCGAGAAGAGTCCTGATGCGCCTCGACGTCGTCACGATCTTCCCCGAGTACCTGGAGCCGCTGAACGTCTCCCTCGTCGGCAAGGCACGCACGCGTGGGCAGCTGAACGTGCACGTGCACGACCTGCGCGAGTGGACCTACGACCGCCACAACACGGTCGACGACACCCCGTACGGCGGCGGTCCGGGCATGGTCATGAAGACCGGCCCCTGGGGCGACGCGCTGGACAGTGTCCTGGCGGACGGCTACGAGTCGGGCTCGCACACGCCCGCCCTGATCGTCCCCACGCCCAGCGGCCGGCCCTTCACCCAGGAACTCGCCGTCGAGCTGTCCGAGCGCCCCTGGCTCGTCTTCACGCCCGCCCGCTACGAGGGCATCGACCGCCGCGTGATCGACGAGTACGCGAGGCGGATGCCGGTGTACGAGGTGTCCATCGGCGACTACGTCCTGGCCGGCGGCGAGGCTGCCGTACTCGTCATCACGGAGGCCGTGGCGCGGCTGTTGCCCGGTGTTCTCGGCAACGCGGAGTCCCACCGCGACGACTCCTTCGCGCCCGGCGCCATGGCCAACCTCCTGGAGGGCCCGGTCTACACCAAGCCGCCCGAGTGGCGCGGTCGAGGGATACCCGACGTGCTGCTCAGCGGTCACCACGGCAAGATCGCCCGGTGGCGGCGCGACGAGGCCCTCCGGCGCACGGCGGCCCACCGGCCCGACCTCATCGAGCGCTGCGACCCCAAGGCCTTCGACAAGAAGGACCGCGAGATGCTCTCCATCCTGGGCTGGGCACCCGACCCGGCGGGGGAGCCGTACGGCCGATTTTGGCGCAGGCCAGAAGGCATGGAACAATAGACCGCTGTTGTGCGCCGTCCGGCGTGCGCCCCTGCCACAGGGGGACACGACGCTCGCCCCGACGTGGACAGCATCCTTCCGAAACCTATGTGCCGTTGATGACCTGTGGCATCAGCGAAGAAAGCAGACGAAATGTCTCACCTTCTCGACATTGTCGACAACGCGTCGCTGCGCGACGACGTCCCGGCCTTCCGCCCGGGTGACACCGTCAACGTCCACGTGCGTGTCATCGAGGGCAACCGCTCCCGTGTGCAGCAGTTCAAGGGCGTCGTCATCCGTCGCCAGGGCGCCGGTGTCCGCGAGACCTTCACGGTCCGCAAGGTCTCCTTCTCCGTCGGCGTCGAGCGCACCTTCCCGGTGCACACCCCGATCGTCGAGAAGATCGAGCTCGTCACCCGCGGTGACGTGCGTCGCGCCAAGCTCTACTACCTGCGCGAGCTGCGCGGTAAGGCCGCGAAGATCAAGGAGAAGCGCGAGAGCTGATCTCGCGCGGGGGTCCACAGAGCGGCCGGATAGCATCTGGCCTCGATGGACACCGAAGCACAGCCGACGGAGCGCGACCGCTCCTCCCGCCTTTCCGATGCCGAGGAGATCTCGGACACCGGAGGGCGCGAGGACCGGTCGCGTTTCGCGTTGGTGTCGCGCACCGCCGCATGGCTGCCCGGCGGGCGGATCACCCTGACCCTGCTGCTCTGTCTGCTGTTCCTGCTGCTGCTCAGCAACTTCGTCGTACAGCCCTTCCAGATTCCCAGCGGATCCATGGAAAAGGGATTGAGGGTCGGAGACCGCGTCCTCGTAAATAAGTTGGCGTACCGTTTCGGTGCCGAGCCGCGGCGCGGCGACGTCGTGGTGTTCGACGGAACCGGGTACTTCGGGGACGCCGACTACATCAAACGCGTTGTCGGTGTGGGGGGAGACCACGTGGTCTGCTGTGACAAGGAGGGGTGGATCGAGGTGAACGGTCGGTCCGTCGACGAATCGACGTTCCTCTACCCCGGCGACACCCCTTCCTCGGTGCCCTTCGACGTGGTGGTGCCCCCCAGCGCACTCTTCGTCCTGGGCGACCACCGCAGCCGCTCCAGTGACTCCCGCGACCACCTCGGCTCCCCGGGGGGCGGGATGATCCCCGTCGACGACGTCATCGGCAGGGCCGACTGGATCCTGTGGCCCGCCGGCCACTTCACCCGACTGCACCGGCCCGCCTCCTACGCGCGCGTACCCGCCGCCGTCGAAGGGGCGAGCGAGCCGACCACCGCGGTGGGCGCCCATGGGTAACCGCGGCAAACCACGTGGCGTGTCGACGAGCGCGGCCGACAACCTGTTGCCCACCGGCTCCCGGCGGTCGTCCGCCGGTGCCGCGAGCGGACGCAGCCGCGCCGAGCGGCGCAAGCTCCAGCGCAAGGTCAAGAGGCGCCGCAGGCGGTCCGCGATCAAGGAGGTACCGCTCCTCGTCGGTGTCGCCGTCCTCATAGCCCTCGTCCTGAAGACCTTCCTCGTCCAGGCGTTCGTGATCCCGTCGGGCTCGATGGAGCAGACGATCCAGATCGGCGACCGGGTCCTGGTCGACAAGTTCACCCCGTGGTTCGGCTCCAAGCCGGAGCGCGGGGACGTCGTCGTGTTCAAGGATCCCGGCGGCTGGCTGAAGGACGAGCAGCCCACCACCAAGAAGGAAGATCCCATCGTCGTCAAGCAGGTCAAGGAAGGGCTCACCTTCATCGGCCTGCTGCCGTCCGACGACGAGAAGGACCTGATCAAGCGGGTCGTCGGCGTGGGCGGTGACCGAGTCAAGTGCTGCGACGCGCAGGGACGGGTCACCGTCAACGGCGTTCCCCTGTCCGAGGACTACCTGTACCCCGGCAACGCCCCGTCCTCGACCCAGTTCGACATCACCGTCCCGCAGGGGCGGCTGTGGGTGATGGGCGACCACCGGGCCAACTCCGCCGACTCCCGCGCCCACCAGGACACCGACTATGGCGGCACGGTCTCCGAGGGCTCCGTGGTGGGGCGGGCCATGGTCATCGCCTGGCCGTTCGGTCACATGACCAAGCTCAAGGAGCCGAAAACCTACGCCTCCGTGTCCGACTCGGCAGCGGGGTCGACCGCTGCCGGTCCGCCGTCGCTTAGGGTTGCACCCGACGATCCGAACGGATCGGTCCAACTCCCGACCCCTGCGGAACTCCCGCTCGTTATGGGAGTGGTGGGCCTGCACCGTCTACGGGGCAGGCAGCGGCGGCACAGAGTAAGGAGTTGGCGTGGGGGATGTGGCGGTTGGCGCACGGTCCGGGCACGACGGCGAGGAGCATCGCGGACGCCCCGCGGAGACAGCCGTCCCGGCCGCGGACAGCGCCGTGACCTCCGGGAATGACTCCGGAGCGGCCGAGGACGGCACGGTCGGCGAACAGCCGGGGACCGGCGGACGGGGGCCCGGTGACTCGGCTCCCGCGCCGAAGAAGCCGCGCTCCTTCTGGAAGGAGCTGCCGATCCTGATCGGTATCGCGCTCGTGCTCGCGCTGCTGATCAAGACGTTCCTGGTGCAGGCGTTCTCGATCCCGTCGGACTCGATGCAGAACACCCTCCAGCAGGGTGACCGGGTCCTGGTCGACAAGCTCACCCCGTGGTTCGGCTCCGAGCCCGAGCGCGGCGAGGTCGTGGTGTTCCACGACCCCGACAACTGGCTGGCGGGCGAGCCGACGACCGACCCCAACGCGGTGCAGACGTTCCTCAGCTGGATCGGCCTGATGCCGTCCGCGGAGGAGAAGGACCTGATCAAGCGCGTCGTCGGGGTCGGCGGCGACACCGTCTCCTGCAGTGGTTCCGGCCCGCTGACGGTCAACGGCAAGGCCCTGAACGAGGCGTCGTACGTCTATCCCGGCAACACGCCGTGCAGTAACGACGACCAGGGCGGCCAGTTCACGGTGAAGGTGCCCAAGGGCTACATCTGGGTGATGGGCGACCACCGGCAGAACTCCCGCGACTCGCGTTACAACCAGAGCGACAGCCACAAGGGCATGGTGCCGGTGGACGAGGTCGTCGGGCGGGCCGTCGTGAAGGCCTGGCCGATCAACCGCTGGGGCACCCTGCCGGTCCCGGACACCTTCGACCAGAGCGGCCTGAACGCCCAGTCGGCGGCCTCCACCGCCCTCACGGTCGCCCCGAACGGGATCGCCCTCGTCACCGTCGTACCCGTGGCCCTGTGGCGGCGCAGGAGGAACAGGGCCGCCGAGACCCGCTGAGGACGGCTGTGGCAGCGGCGGATCCTGGGCCGTACGACATGACTTTCCCCTCGTACGGTCAAGGCTCCCCAAACCCTGGGCCGCGATGACCTTGGTCGGGCCGCAAGGGCTGACCACGTCAGGTACCGCCGGGTAGGGTGCGGACCCATGGGTGGCGAGAGCACGACGCGTACGGCCCCGCGCAGCGGCGGCACAGCAACCGGCCCGGTGGGCAGCCGGACCGGACAGCGACTGTCCGGAGTGGCCGTCGCACTGGGCCTGGTGATGTTCCTGGCGGGATTCGGCTGGGGCGTGGTGGTCTACCGGCCGTACACCGTGCCCACCAGCTCGATGACACCGACGATCAACGCCGGTAACCGGGTCCTGGCCCAGCGGATCGACGGTGGCGAGATACGCCGTGGCGACGTCGTCGTCTTCAAGGACACGTCCTGGGTGAGCAACGCCCTGGTGGTCAAGCGTGTGGTCGCCGTCGGCGGGGACACGGTGTCCTGCTGCACCGAGGGCAAGCTGACCGTCAACGGCAAGCAGATCGAGGAACCGTATCTTCCGGCGGGCAGTGTCGCCGAGAGCACGAACTTCCCGGAGGTGACCGTGCCGAAGGGCCGGCTCTTCCTCCTCGGAGACGAGCGCGAGGGCTCCCTGGACTCCACGGCCCACCTCACGGACGCCGCGCGGGGCACGGTGTCGCAGAACGCCGTGACCGCCCGGGTGGACGCCGTCGTGTGGCCCCTGGGCGGCATGCTGGAGCGGCCCACCGGCTTCGAGAGGCTCGGCGCTCTGTCCACGCCCGGGCCGCTGCGTACGATCCTCGTCCTGATCGTCGTCGGCGGCGTCCTCGTCCTCGGCGGTGGCGCGTACGGCCCGATCGCCAAGCGGATGGGTGGCCGCTCGCGGACCGGGACGGAGCCGACCGGTGCCCGCTGAGGCGGCGGACGACGGCTTCCCCGAGGCCGCGCACGAGGGCGGGCCGCGCAAGGTGGCCCGGGTGGTGCTGCTCGACCCGCGCGACCGCATCCTGCTCCTGCACGGCCACGAGCCGGACGATCCGGCCGACGACTGGTGGTTCACCCCGGGCGGCGGTCTGGAGGGCGATGAGACTCGTGAGGAAGCCGCGCTCAGGGAACTCGTCGAGGAGACCGGCATCACCGAGGTCGAACTCGGCCCGGTGCTGTGGCGGCGGATGTGCTCCTTCCCGTTCGCGGGCCGCCGCTGGGACCAGGACGAGTGGTACTACCTGGCCCGTACCACCCAGACGGTCACCCGGGCCACGGGCCTGACCGAGCTGGAGCGGCGCAGCGTCGCCGGAGCGCGCTGGTGGACGTGTGGGGAACTGAGCCAGGCACGTGAGACGGTGTATCCGACCAGACTCGCCGAGCTGCTCCAGAAGCTGCTCGACGAAGGTCCCCCGGCCGGGCCCGTGACCCTGGACACCGAAATCGCCTAGGGGCTCGCGGGACTGGCGCACAATGGTGGGACCGCACGGCTGAAGGGGAACATGCCATGAGCGCCGAGGACCTCGAGAAGTACGAGACCGAGATGGAGCTCAAGCTCTACCGGGAGTACCGCGATGTCGTCGGTCTGTTCAAATACGTGATCGAGACCGAACGGCGCTTCTACCTCACCAACGACTACGAGATGCAGGTGCACTCGGTGCAGGGTGAGGTGTTCTTCGAGGTGTCCATGGCGGATGCCTGGGTGTGGGACATGTACAGGCCGGCGCGTTTCGTGAAGCAGGTCCGCGTCCTCACGTTCAAGGACGTGAACATCGAGGAGCTGAACAAGAGCGACCTCGAGCTGCCCAGCGGGTGATCTTCCCCCGTGAGGGTGGCGGAGATTTCCACAACCGGTGAGTAGCCCACCAAGATCAACTATACCGGTGCGTGTGCGTGACGGTTGGTGCCGGAGGTGGTGCCGACATGAACACGCATCAGGCACGCGGCAACGGGCATCAGGCACGCGGTAACACTCGGGCGCGCGGTAGCACGCATCAGGCGCGCAGCGCACTCGGCAGGTACGGCGAGACGCTGGCCGCGCGGCGGCTGGTGGAGGCCGGGATGACGGTCCTGCAGCGCAACTGGCGCTGCGGCAGGACCGGCGAGATCGACATCGTGGCGCGGGACGGCGACATCCTGGTCGTCTGTGAGGTCAAGACGCGGCGGGCGGGGCTCTTCGAGCATCCGATGTCCGCGGTGACTCCCGACAAGGCGGAGCGGCTGCGCGATCTCGCGGAGCGCTGGATCCACGCCCACGGCGGAGCGCCACCTGGAGGCGTCCGCATCGACCTGGTGGGCGTCGTCCTGCCCAGCCGTGGCGCACCCGTCGTCGAGCACGTCCGGGGGGTGGCCTGAGATGGGGTTCGCACGGACCTGCGCGGTGGCTCTGGTCGGCGTCGAGGGCGTGGTGGTCGAGGTCCAGGCCGACCTCGAACCGGGGGTCGCGGCGTTCACCCTGGTGGGGCTGCCGGACAAGAGCCTGACCGAGAGCCGTGACCGGGTCAGGGCCGCGGTGGTGAATTCCGGTGGCGAGTGGCCGCAGAAGAAACTGACGGTGGGGCTCAGTCCCGCATCGGTGCCGAAGGCGGGGTCCGGGTTCGATCTGGCCGTGGCCTGCGCCGTCCTCGGTGCCGCCGAGCGGATCGATCCGCGGGTGCTCGCCGACATCGTGATGATCGGGGAGCTGGGCCTGGATGGACGGGTGCGGCCGGTCCGGGGCATCCTCCCGGCGGTGCTGGCCGCGGCCGACGCCGGCTACGAGCAGGTGGTCGTGCCCGAGTGCGCAGCCACCGAGGCGGCCCTGGTGCCGGGAGTGTCGGTGCTCGGGGTGCGCAGTCTGCGGCAGCTGATCGCGGTCCTCGCGGACGAGCCCGTGCCCGAGGAGGAACCGGACGAGACGGGCCGCCCGGACCCGCTGCTCGCCGGACTGCGGATGCCGGGCACCGGCGCGGCCACCGGCATGAACAGCATGGGGGCCGGCCAACTCGACGCCGGTCACGACCTCGCCGACGTGGTGGGCCAGATGTCGGCGCGCACGGCGGTGGAGGTCGCCGCCGCGGGCGGACATCACCTCTTCCTGTCCGGTCCGCCCGGGGCCGGCAAGACGATGCTGGCGGAGCGGCTGCCCGCGATCCTGCCCCGGCTCAGCCGGGAGGAGTCCCTGGAGGTCACGGCGGTGCACTCGGTGGCGGGTCTGCTGCCTCCCGGAAAGCCCCTGGTCGATGTCGCGCCCTACTGCGCCCCGCATCATTCGGCCACGATGCAGGCTCTGGTCGGCGGCGGTCAGGGCGTCGCGCGCCCCGGAGCGGTCTCGCTCTCTCACCGCGGTGTCTTATTTTTGGATGAAACGCCGGAATTCAGCAGCAGGGCCCTGGATGCCTTGCGGCAGCCCCTGGAGGCGGGGCACGTGGTGATCGCGCGCAGTGCGGGGGTGGTGCGCTTCCCGGCGAAGTTCCTGATGGTGCTCGCGGCCAACCCCTGCCCGTGCGGACGCTTCTCCCAGACGGACGACATGTGCGAGTGCCTGCCCTCGGCGATCCGGCGCTACCAGGCCCGGCTGTCGGGCCCGCTGCTCGACCGGGTCGACCTCCGGGTCGAAGTCGACCGTGTCACCCGCGCCGAGCTGACCGGCCGCGATGCCCGGGGGGAGTCCACGGCGGCCGTGGCCGACCGGGTCCGGGATGCCAGGGCGCGGGCGCTGGCCCGGCTGGCGGGCACTCCCTGGCGCACCAACAGCGAGGTGTCCGGGCGGGAGCTGCGTGGCCGCTGGTATGCCCGGGCCGGTGCCATGGACGAGGCGGAGCGGAACCTGGAGCGGGGCGTGCTGACCGCGCGCGGGCTCGACCGAGTCCTGCGCGTGGCCTGGACCGTCGCGGACCTGGTGGGACACGACCGGCCCGACGCGACGGACGTCGCCCTGGCCCTGCAACTGCGAACCGGCGTTCCACGCGGCGTGCCCATGGCCATCGGGGCGCTGACATGAGCGTCGACGACGATCCGGGCGACGGGCGGGTCGACCGCGTGTTCCTCACCCGTGTCATCGAGCCCGGTGACGAGATCGCCGGGCGGTGGGTGCGGGAGTTCGGGGTGGACGAGGTGGCGAGAAGGCTCAGGGAGGGCGGGCAGGCGTTGCCCGGGGTGAGCGGCAAGCGGTGGGCCGGCTTGCTGGCCAGGGCCGGGCGGGCCGAACCCGGGCAGGACCTCGCGGTCGCTCGGGAGCGTGGGGTGCGGTTCATCGGCCCGGGTGACGCCGAGTGGCCGGGACAACTCGACGATCTCGGGGACGCGCGGCCCCTCGGGCTGTGGGTGCGCGGGCTGCCCAACCTCAGGATGTGGGCGCTCAGATCGGTGGCCGTGGTCGGCGCGCGTGCCTGCACCGAGTACGGCGCCCACATGGCCGCCACGCTCGCCGCCGGCCTCGCCGAGCGCGGCTGGGTCGTGGTGTCCGGTGGGGCCTACGGGGTCGACGGCGCCGCCCACCGGGGTGCCCTCGGCGCCGGCGGTGCCACCGTCGCCGTGCTGGCCTGCGGAGTCGACCGGCCCTACCCGCGTGGACACGCCCAGTTGATCACCAGGATCGCCGAACAGGGGCTGGTGGTGGGGGAGTTGCCGCCCGGGGAGCATCCGACGCCGAGCAGGTTCGTGCTGCGGAACCGGGTGATCGCCGCCCTCACCCGGGGTGCCGTGGTCGTCGAGGCCGCCTATCGGAGCGGTTCCTTGGTCACCGCGCGGGCGGCACAGCGCCTGGGGCGGCACACCATGGGGGTGCCGGGACCGGTCACCAGTGGTCTGTCCGCAGGTGTGCACGAGCTCCTGCGACAGGACGCGGTGCTGGTGACCGACGCGGCGGAAGTGGTCGAACTGGTCGGTGACATGGGGGAGCTGGCCCCGGACCGGCGCGGGCCCGTACTGCCGCGTGATCTCCTCGACGCCGCCGCTCGCAGGGTACTGGCCGCCCTGCCGGGGCGCGGTGCGGCGACGGCCGACGAGATCGCGCGCGGCGCGCAGACCACCTCGGACGACGCGATCGCGAGACTGTACGAACTCCGAGCACTGGGTTACGTCGAACGACATGGCGACGGCTGGAAGTTGACACGCCAGTCGATGATCTCCGTACGCGGTGGTCGACATGGGTGCTGACCGAGTGTGTTCGGCCGCCCGGGGGAACCCTGAACCCCTTGCCGATTCCCGCAGTTGGCCCGCTGCCGCCATCACGCAGAGCGATGGATACGACGCGGCGGAGCGTTCGCGGAACGTATCTGCGCACGACCCGGGCGATGTCCTTCGCACACCGCGACACTTCAGTCACGCTACGCTCACCAGGATTCCGACGCAGACCGGCAACTCGGCATCAGACCGACAGCTCACCCAGGCAGCACTACTTCACGGCAGAACGGTACAAGGCGACGAATGCCCCAGCACACCTCCGGGTCCGACCGGGCGGCGATCCCCCCAGCCGCCCGCGAGGGTGGCAGCGTGCGGCCGCCCGCTCCCTCGACGCTCGACGAGCTGTGGCGGTCCTACAAGGCGACGGGCGACGAGCGTTTACGCGAGCAGCTGATCCTGCACTACTCGCCGCTCGTGAAGTACGTGGCGGGGCGGGTGAGCGTAGGCCTGCCGCCCAACGTGGAGCAGGCGGACTTCGTGTCCTCCGGGGTCTTCGGACTGATCGACGCGATCGAGAAGTTCGACATCGACCGGGAGATCAAGTTCGAGACGTACGCGATCACCCGGATCCGGGGCGCGATGATCGACGAGCTGCGGGCACTGGACTGGATCCCGCGATCGGTACGGCAGAAGGCGCGGAACGTCGAGCGGGCGTACGCGACGCTGGAGGCGCGACTCAGACGGACGCCGAGCGAGAGCGAAGTGGCCGCCGAGATGGGGATCGCGGTGGACGATCTCCATGCCGTCTTCAGCCAGTTGTCGCTGGCGAACGTGGTGGCCCTGGAGGAGCTGCTGCATGTCGGCGGCGAGGGCGGCGACCGGCTGAGCCTCATGGACACGCTGGAGGACACGGCCGCCGACAACCCCGTCGAGGTGGCCGAGGACCGGGAGCTGCGGCGATTCCTGGCGCGGGCGATCAACACCCTGCCCGAGCGGGAGAAGACCGTGGTGACGCTGTACTACTACGAGGGGCTCACGCTCGCGGAGATCGGGAACGTGCTGGGTGTGACCGAGAGCCGGGTCAGTCAGATTCACACCAAGTCGGTGCTTCAGTTGCGCGCGAAACTGGCCGCCTTCGGTCGTTGACGTGGGCGAACGCCGACCGGTCGGGGCGCGCACTCCCGTCGGGGGTGGTCCGTCCGTACAGTGGTTCACGTGCCAAGGATTCGAGCGGCCTCCGTGGCCGAGCACCGGTCGATGCAGCGAGCCGCCCTGCTGGACGCGGCTCGTTCCCTGTTGTCCGAGGGCGGGACGGAGGCGCTGACCTTTCCCGCTCTCGCCGAGAAAACCGGCCTCGCGAGGTCGTCCGTGTACGAGTACTTCCGTTCGCGGGCCGCCGTGGTCGAGGAACTGTGCGAGGTCGACTTTCCCGTCTGGGCGGCGGAGGTGTCGGCGGCGATGTCCGCGGCGGACGGGCCCGAGGCCAAGGTCGAGGCGTATGTGCGCCGGCAGCTGGCGCTGGTGGGGGACCGGCGGCACCGCGCCGTGGTGGCGATCTCCGCGAGTGAGCTGGACGCGGGTGCCCGGGAGAAGATCCGGGCCGCGCACGGGGGGCTGGTCGCGATGATCGTCGAGGCGCTGGCGGAGATGGGGCACGCGCAGCCCCGGATGGCGGCGATGATGTTGCAGGGGATCGTGGACGCGGCCGTGCGGCGGATCGAGCTGGGCGCCGCGGAGGAACCCGCGGTGATCACGGAGGCCGCGGTGGGCATGGCCCTGCGGGGGGTGCAGGGCTGAGACAGGCCCGGGGCGAACCCGGTCTGGGCCAGGGACGTGGGCGTGCCCTGCGGCTGACGGGCGGCCAACGTGTCCGCCCAGTCCACGGGCGGTCAACCCGCACCCCACTCCCGTACGGCCAAGCGGCCATCACCCACCATGGCCTGCGCCCGTCGGTACCCCTCCGGCGGCCTGTGCACCCCCGTCGGTAGTCACCACGCCCCCGTCGACTACGACGGCACAGGTACGCCGATCACCGGCAGCAGTCGTGATGGGCCCCGGCTCAGGAGCCATGGTGGGAGCAGTGACAGGGGGTCCAGGTAGGTCTCGGCGCGTCGCAGGCCCCAGTGGACGCAGGGGGTCGTGCAGTGGGAGCCCGTCGGCTCCACCGTGCCCAGGACCGCGCCCGCGGCCACCTCCTCGCCCTTCTTCACCGACGCCCGGACCGGCTCGTACGTCGTCCGGAGCGGAGGATCGCCGGTCCCGGCCAGCTCCACCGAGACGACCCCCTTACCCGCGACCCGCCCCGCGAAGGACACCCGGCCCGCGGCCACCGCCCGCACCGGAGCACCGGGCAGGACGGACAGGTCGACGCCCCGGTGGCCGCGACCGTAGGCCGTCGCCGGAGGCTCCCAGGCGCGCAGGACGGCAGGACGGTCGCCCACGGGCCAGAAGCGGCCGAGAGACGGTACCGACGTGTCCGTGGCCGCCGGGGCGAGGGTGATCGGACGGTCACCGGGCCCGGCCGAGGAGACCTGCAGTGACGCCGTGAGCAGCGCCAGCGACCCCAGCAGTCCCAGAAACCTCAGCCATGTACCACCCCACGTATTCAGCCACGTATCCGCCCACGTACCCGTAGATGTGCCCACATTTCGTTTCGCTCGCATGCCCGAACCGTCTCGTATCCGCCCTGTCGGCGGCCCTGGCCTGTGGACCGCTGACCGGTTGTGGACAGTGGCGTCACCCGGGGGGTCGCGGGTCCCGTACACTTCCTTTGGCGATCCGGGTCACCGGGTCGACTTCGCACGCCCCGACATCAAGCCGGTTTCCGGCCGGTGTCAGCGCTCCTCGGTCCTTTGCGGCACGGCGCACGCGGGCGTCAGGCGCGGGAGCTATCCGGCACCCGCGGCACAACCGAGAAACTCAAGGAGAACGGCCATGGCCGTCGTCACGATGCGGGAGCTGCTGGAAAGCGGCGTCCACTTCGGTCACCAGACCCGTCGTTGGAACCCGAAGATGAAGCGCTTCATCTTCACGGAGCGCAACGGCATCTACATCATCGACCTGCTCCAGTCGCTGTCGTACATCGACCGCGCCTACGAGTTCGTCAAGGAGACCGTCGCCCACGGCGGCACGGTCATGTTCGTCGGCACGAAGAAGCAGGCGCAGGAGGCCATCGCCGAGCAGGCGACCCGCGTCGGCATGCCCTTCGTCAACCAGCGCTGGCTGGGCGGCATGCTCACCAACTTCTCGACCGTCTACAAGCGTCTGCAGCGCCTCAAGGAGCTCGAGCAGATCGACTTCGAGGACGTCGCCGCGTCGGGTCTCACCAAGAAGGAGCTTCTCGTGCTCTCGCGCGAGAAGGCCAAGCTGGAGAAGACCCTCGGTGGTATCCGCGAGATGCAGAAGGTGCCCAGCGCCGTCTGGATCGTGGACACCAAGAAGGAGCACATCGCGGTCGGCGAGGCCCGGAAGCTCAACATCCCGGTCGTCGCGATCCTCGACACCAACTGCGACCCCGACGAGGTCGACTACAAGATCCCGGGCAACGACGACGCGATCCGCTCCGTCACGCTGCTCACCCGGGTGATCGCGGACGCGGTCGCCGAGGGCCTCATCTCCCGCTCCGGTGTCGCCACCGAGGGCAAGGGCGACAAGGCCGCGGGCGAGCCGCTGGCCGCGTGGGAGCGCGACCTGCTCGAGGGCGAGAAGAAGGCCGACGAGGCTGAGGCTCCGGCCGCCGCCGAGGCCGAGAAGCCCGCCGAGGCCGAGAAGCCCGCCGAGGCCGAGAAGCCGGCCGAGGCTGCTGAGGCTCCGGCCGCCGAGGCTCCGGCTGCTGAGGCTCCGGCCGCCGAGGCCCCCGCCGCCGAGGCTCCCGCCGCGGACGCCGAGCAGGCCTGACCCCTCACCACCTTCGGGTTCTGGACGGCGGGGACCACACAGTCCCCGCCGTCCGGCCCGTAGATCTTCAGACTTCGAGAGAGATTCCAGAATCATGGCGAACTACACCGCCGCCGACGTCAAGAAGCTCCGTGAGCTCACCGGCGCCGGCATGATGGACTGCAAGAAGGCGCTGGACGAGGCCGAAGGCAGCGTCGAGAAGGCCGTCGAGGCGCTCCGCATCAAGGGCCAGAAGGGCGTCGCCAAGCGCGAGGGCCGCTCCGCCGAGAACGGCGCCGTGGTCTCGATCATCGCCGACGACAACTCCTCCGGTGTCATCGTCGAGCTGAAGTGCGAGACGGACTTCGTCGCCAAGGGTGAGAAGTTCCAGGCCGTCGCCACCGCGATCGCCGAGCACGTCGCCAAGTCCGCCCCGGCCGACCTGGAGGCGCTGCTCGCCTCCGAGATCGAGGCCGGCAAGACCGTCCAGGCGTTCGTGGACGAGGCCAACGCCAACCTGGGCGAGAAGATCGTCCTGGACCGCTTCGCGCAGTTCGCGGACGGTTTCGTGACGGCGTACATGCACCGCACCATGCCCGACCTGCCCCCGCAGATCGGTGTCCTGGTCGAGCTCGACAAGCCCAACGCCGAGATCGCCAAGGGTGTCGCCCAGCACATCGCCGCCTTCGCGCCGAAGTACCTCTCCAAGGAGGACGTGCCGGCCGAGGTCGTCGAGTCGGAGCGTCGTGTCGCCGAGGAGACCACCCGCGCCGAGGGCAAGCCCGAGGCCGCGCTGCCGAAGATCGTCGAGGGTCGCCTCAACGGCTTCTTCAAGGACGCCACGCTGCTCGGTCAGCCGTACGCGCTCGACAACAAGAAGTCCGTCCAGAAGGTCCTGGACGAGGCCGGTGTCACCCTGAAGCGCTTCTCGCGCATCAAGGTCGGCATCTGAGTCCGTACCGCGCCCGACGCTCGACCCCGATAGGGTCGTAGGTGTCGACCGCGTACGCTCCCACGCACGCGTGCGGGGGAGACGACAGCAGATCTGACGAGGAGGCCATTGCCGCGCATGGGATGCGAACGACACCCCACCGGCAGTGGCCTTCTTCGCATGTGCACCACGTGAAAGAGGCGGGATCTCCATGACCACGAAGGCCCAGAAGAGCGACGACGGCAAAGTGAGCGGCCGGTTTCTGCTGAAGCTGTCCGGAGAGGCCTTCGCCGGCGGCGGCGGCCTGGGGGTCGACCCCGACGTGGTGCACAAGATCGCCCGAGAGATCGCGGCGGTGGTGCGGGACGGCGCCGAGATCGCGGTCGTGATCGGCGGCGGCAACTTCTTCCGCGGTGCCGAGCTCCAGCAGCGTGGCATGGACCGGGCCCGCTCCGACTACATGGGCATGCTCGGCACCGTCATGAACTGCCTCGCCCTCCAGGACTTCCTGGAGAAGGAGGGCATCCAGTCCCGGGTGCAGACCGCCATCACCATGGGCCAGGTCGCCGAGCCGTACATCCCGCTGCGTGCCGTGCGCCACCTGGAGAAGGGCCGCGTGGTCATCTTCGGTGCCGGCATGGGCATGCCGTACTTCTCCACCGATACCACCGCCGCCCAGCGCGCCCTGGAGATCGACGCCGAGGCGCTGCTGATGGGCAAGAACGGCGTGGACGGGGTCTACGACTCCGACCCGAAGACCAACCCCGACGCGGTCAAGTTCGACGCCCTCGGCTACGGCGAGGTCATCACCCGCGACCTCAAGGTCGCCGACGCCACCGCCGTCACACTGTGCCGCGACAACAAGCTCCCGATCCTGGTCTTCGAGCTTCTGGCGGAGGGCAATATCGCCCGCGCCGTCAAGGGTGAGAAGATCGGCACGCTTGTGGGTGACCAGGGCAGCCGGGACTGACGACCCGTTGACCCACCCCGTCCGGGGGACGGACGGGACGGAGCCCAGCCGGGGGATGGACAATGTCCTGCCGGTCGGGAACCGTGCAGGAAGAAGACGCGACGCAGCCGGCCGCCGCCCTCACCAAGGAACCGCAGCCGGGCCTACTCAAGACACGCAGGAGCAAGTGGTGATCGAAGAGACCCTCCTCGAGGCCGAGGAGAAGATGGAGAAGGCCGTCGTGGTCGCCAAGGAGGACTTCGCCGCGATCCGCACCGGCCGTGCGCACCCGGCGATGTTCAACAAGATCGTGGCCGACTACTACGGCGCGCCGACGCCGATCAACCAGCTGGCTTCGTTCTCCGTGCCGGAGCCGCGCATGGCGGTCGTGACCCCGTTCGACAAGACCGCGCTGCGCAACATCGAGCAGGCGATCCGCGACTCCGACCTGGGCGTCAACCCGAGCAACGACGGCAACATCATCCGTGTGGTGTTCCCCGAGCTCACCGAGGAACGCCGCCGCGAGTACATCAAGGTCGCCAAGAGCAAGGGCGAGGACGCCAAGGTGTCCATCCGCTCCGTCCGCCGCAAGGCCAAGGACGCCATCGACAAGCTGATCAAGGACGGCGAGGTCGGCGAGGACGAGGGCCGTCGTGCGGAGAAGGAGCTCGACGACACCACCGCGAAGTACGTCGCCCAGGTGGACGAGCTCCTCAAGCACAAGGAAGCGGAGCTGCTCGAGGTCTGATGAACGACTCTTCCTGGGGAGCGCCGCCACAGACCGGGTACTGGGGGCCCTCCGAGCAGGGGCCTGCCCAGAGGGCTGCCCCGGCGGGTCCCACGTACGATGCGCATGACGCGCAGCACACTCGCCCCATGCCCATCGTGCCCGACCCACCGGCGTATGGCGGTGACCAGGATGACGATCGGGGGGCCGTTCGGTCGGGCGGCCCCCCGTTCCGCGACGACATGCCGCAGACGTCGCCCTACGGGGCGGCGCCGCAGAATCCGGAGCCCATGCCCGACGCCTCGCAGCCGGCGTCCGCGCCGCAGAAGAAGAGCGCGGGCCGTGACCTGGGTGCGGCCATAGGGGTCGGCGTCGGGCTCGGTGTGGTGATCGTCGCCTCGCTCTTCGTCGTCAAGGCCGTGTTCGTCGGCGTGATAGCGGTCGCCGTGGTGGTGGGGCTGTGGGAGCTGACCAGCCGGCTGGAGGAACGCAAGGACATCAGGGCGCCCCTCGTGCCGCTGGCGGTCGGCGGCGCGGCCATGGTCGTCTCCGGTTACGTCCGCGGTGCCGAGGGCGCCTGGGTCGCCATGGCGCTCACCGCGCTGGCCGTCCTGGTCTGGCGGATGACGGAACCGCCGGAGAACTACCTCAGGGACGTCACCGCGGGCCTCTTCGCGGCCTTCTACGTCCCGTTCCTGGCCACCTTCGTCGCGATGATGCTCACCGCCGACGACGGTCCGCGTCGTGTCCTGACGTTCCTGCTCCTGACCGTTGTCAGCGACACCGGCGCGTACGCCATCGGCTGGCGCTTCGGCAAGCACAAGCTCGCCCCGCGCATCAGCCCCGGCAAGACCCGCGAGGGCCTGCTGGGCGCGGTGTCGTTCGCGATGGTGGCGGGCGCGCTGTGCATGCAGTTCCTGATCGACGACGGCACCTGGTGGCAGGGACTGCTGCTCGGCTTCGCGGTCGCGGCCAGCGCCACGCTCGGCGACCTCGGCGAGTCGATGATCAAGCGGGACCTGGGCATCAAGGACATGGGCACGCTGCTGCCGGGCCACGGCGGCATCATGGACCGGCTGGACTCACTGCTGCCGACGGCGCCCGTGGTGTGGCTGCTGCTGGTGATCTTCGTCGGGTCGGGTTGACGGTCGTAGGCGGTCGGCGTACGAGGTCGTAGTACCTGCCTCTCCTACCTAGCACCTGTCTGTCGCACGGCGTTCTCGTGGGCCCCCGCTTCGGCGGGGGCCCTGCGCGCAACCAGGCGTCACAGTCAGGACTGAGTGAGAGTGCTGTGTCAAACTCCTGCGCATGAAACTCGACCAGGCACTCGTGGATGCGGCCATGGAACTCATGGATCGACGCTGGCCGGCGGGTGAACCTGGCGGTGCGGCCGCTGTACGGCTCGCCGACGGCGGCATCTTTACCAGCGTCGGTCTGGACAACATGCACGGCTCGGTCGCGCTCTGCCAGGAAACCGGGGCATTCATACAGGCCTACACCCAGGACCGGGCCGTCACCGCCTCCGTCTGCGTCTCCCGTGACCTGGAGCGCGGCAGAATACTGATCTTGCCGCCATGTGGCGTCTGCCAGGAGCGGCTCGCGCTCTGGGGGCCGTCCGTCGAAGTCGCCGTCCCGCAGGAGGACGATCCCACTCGGTGGGAGGGGCGGACACTCGCGGAAGTGAACCCCTACTACTGGGGTTCGCAGTTCACCGACGGGCGGTGGCCTTCCCAAGCGGAGCACGCCGAGTGATGACACCCTCGGGCCCCTCCACGAATTTCTCGGCCGTCCAAGGCCGACCGACGCCGACAGTCGGCACCCACGGGTGACCACCCCCACCCCACTCCGGCCTGGGCAACCGGAGTTGATCTGCGACACTGGGAGGGTTATGCCTGCACCCGGAGAACTCACTTTCGTCGCCCCCCGCGGAGCCAAGAAGCCGCCGCGGCATCTCGCTGACCTCACGCCCGCCGAGCGTAAAGACGCGGTGGTCGCTGTGGGGGAGAAGCCGTTTCGTGCCAAGCAGCTGTCGCAGCACTACTTCGCGCGGTACGCGCACGACCCGCAGGAGTGGACGGACATCCCGGCCGGTTCCCGCGGCCGGCTGCAGGAGGTGCTGCTTCCGGAGTTGATGTCGGTCGTGCGGCATCTGTCGACCGACCAGGACACCACCCGCAAGACGCTGTGGCGGCTGTTCGACGGGACGCTCGTCGAGTCGGTGCTGATGCGCTACCCGGACCGGGTGACCATGTGCATCAGCTCGCAGGCGGGGTGCGGGATGAACTGCCCGTTCTGCGCGACCGGGCAGGCGGGGCTGGACCGGAACCTGTCCACCGCCGAGATCGTGCACCAGATCGTGGACGGCATGCGGGCGCTCAGGGACGGCGAGATCCCCGGGGGCCCGGCGCGGCTCAGCAACATCGTGTTCATGGGCATGGGCGAGCCGCTCGCCAACTACAACCGGGTCGTCGGTGCCATCCGGCGGCTCACCGACCCCGAGCCGGACGGGCTCGGGCTCTCGCAGCGTGGGATCACCGTCTCGACGGTCGGACTTGTCCCGGCGATCAACCGCTTCGCCGACGAGGGCTTCAAGTGCCGTCTCGCGATCTCGCTGCACGCGCCCGACGACGAACTGCGCGACACCCTCGTCCCCGTGAACACACGGTGGAAGGTGCGCGAGGTCCTGGACGCCGGCTTCGAGTACGTCGAGAGGTCCGGGCGCCGGTTGTCCATCGAGTACGCGCTGATCCGGGACATCAACGACCAGGCGTGGCGCGGCGACCGGCTCGGGCGGCTGCTGAAGGGCAAGCCCGTGCACGTCAACCTCATTCCGCTGAACCCGACCCCCGGGTCGAAGTGGACCGCCTCCCGCCCCGAGGACGAGAAGGCGTTCGTCGAGGCGATCGCCGCCCATGGCGTGCCGGTCACCGTACGGGACACCCGTGGGCAGGAGATCGACGGGGCGTGTGGTCAGCTCGCCGCGACCGAGCGGTAGTGTGGCGATCGTACGTACATCTACATATTCCGACAGGGGAGCGCCACAGCGCTGAGAGTGCGGCACCGGCCGCAGACCCTCTGAACCTCGCCCAGGTCATTCTGGGTAGGAAGTTCGGTCACTACTCGAGCTGTTGCGCCCTGCCCGGGAATCCTCGGTCCGTCCGAGGGCCCGGGCAGGGCCGCGTCTCTTCCTGGTAACCCAGGAGGAATCCAGTGAGCATCACCCAGAAGGCCACCGTCATGGTCGTCGGACTCGGTCTTGTCACGCTCTCCGCGTGCGGGTCCGGGTCGTCCGACGGCGGTGGCGGCGGCGACTCCAAGACCGTGACCCTCGTCAGCCACGATTCATGGGTCGTGTCGAAGAACGTCCTCGCGGACTTCGAGAAGCGCTCCGGCTACAAGGTCAGGGTCCTCAAGGACGGCGACGCCGGCCAGGCCGTCAACAAGGCGATCCTGACCAAGGACAACCCGCAGGGCGACGTCTTCTTCGGCGTCGACAACACCCTGTTGTCCCGGGCGCTCGACAACGGTCTCTTCCAGTCGTACGAGGCGAAGGGCTCGGACCAGATCCAGCCCCAGTACCGGGCCGATCAGGACAAGCACCGGATCACCCCCATCGACACCGGCGACATCTGCGTCAACTACGACAAGGCGTACTTCAGCGAGCACAAGCTGGCCCCGCCGGCCTCGTTCGACGACCTGACCAAGCCGGCGTACAAGAACCTCCTCGTCACCGAGAACGCCTCCACCTCCTCCCCGGGGCTGGCCTTCCTCCTCGGGTCCGCGGCGAAGTACGGCGACGGATGGCCGGACTACTGGAAGAAGCTCAAGGCCAACGGCGTGAAGGTGGTCGACGGCTGGGAGCAGGCCTACAACGAGGAGTTCTCCGGTTCCGCCGGCGGCAAGAAGGCCAAGGCCGACCGGCCCCTGGTCGTCTCCTACGCGTCCTCGCCGCCCGCCGAGGTGATCTACGCCGACCCGAAGCCGAAGACCGCGCCCACGGGCGTCGCCTCCGGCACCTGCTTCCGCCAGGTCGAGTACGCGGGCCTGCTGAGCAACGCGTCGAACACCAAGGGCGGCAAGGCGCTCCTCGACTTCCTGCTCACCAAGGAGTTCCAGGAGGACATGCCGATGAACATGTTCGTCTACCCGGTACGCGAGGGCGCCCAGGTGCCGAAGGAGTTCACCGAGTACGGGCCGCAGGCCAAGGATCCCAAGACCATGGACCCGGCCCGGATCGCCGACAACCGTGACCAGTGGGTCAAGTCGTGGACCTCGCTCGTACTGAAGTGATCCGGCCTGAAGTGACCCGGCGCTCCAAGCAGAACGCGGCGCGGCTCGGGCTCATCGCCGTGCCCGTCGCGTTCTTCGCCGTGTTCTTCGCCTATCCCGTGGCCGCGATCGTCGCGCGAGGCCTGAAGGTCGACGGTGTGTGGCGGCTGGGACGGATCGCCGACGTGCTCGGGCAGTCCGACATCCGGCACGTGCTGTGGTTCACCACCTGGCAGGCGCTCGCCTCCACCGCGCTCACCCTGCTGGTGGCGCTGCCCGGCGCGTATGTCTTCGCCCGCTTCGACTTCCCCGGCAAGCAGGTCCTGCGGGCGGTCGTGACGGTCCCCTTCGTGCTGCCGACGGTCGTGGTCGGTACGGCGTTCCTGGCGCTGGTGGGGCGCGGCGGGCTGCTGGACGAGCTGTGGGGCGTACGGCTGGACACCACCGTGTGGGCGATCCTGCTCGCGCACGTCTTCTTCAACTACGCGGTCGTCGTGCGGACCGTCGGCGGGCTCTGGGCGCAGCTCGACCCGCGCCAGGAGGAGGCCGCGCGGATGCTCGGCGCGTCCCCGCTCGCGGCGTGGCGGCGGATCACCCTGCCCGCGCTCGCGCCCGCCGTCGCGGCGGCCGCGCTGATGGTCTTCCTGTTCACCTTCACCTCCTTCGGCGTGGTCCAGATCCTGGGCGGTCCGACCTTCTCGACCCTCGAAGTGGAGATCTACCGGCAGACCTCCGAGATCTTCGACCTCGCCACGGCCGCCGTGCTGACGATCATCCAGTTCGCCGCGGTGGGCGCGGTCCTCGCGCTGCACGCGTGGACCGTACGGCGGCGGGAGGCGACCCTGCGGCTGGTGGACGCGTCGGTCACCGCGCGCCGGCCGCGCGGGACGGGCCAGTGGGCGCTGCTGGGCGGCGTCCTCGGCTCGATCGTCGTGCTGCTCCTGCTGCCGCTCGCGGTGCTGGTGCAGCGGTCCCTGGACGCGCCGGACTTCGGCTTCTACCGGGCGCTGACCCGGGACGACGGCGGGCTCTTCCTGGTCCCGCCGGTCGAGGCGATCGGCAACTCGCTGCGGTACGCCGCCGCCGCGACGGTCATCGCGGTGCTGATCGGCGGGCTGGCCGCGGTCGCGTTGACGCGACGGGACGCGGGTCGTTTCGTGCGGGGGTTCGACGCGCTGTTGATGCTGCCGCTCGGGGTGTCCGCGGTGACCGTCGGGTTCGGGTTCCTGATCGCGCTGGACGAGCCCCCGCTGGACCTGCGGTCCTCGTGGATCCTGGTGCCGCTGGCCCAGGCGCTGGTCGGGGTCCCGTTCGTGGTGCGGACCATGTTGCCCGTGCTGCGGGCGACGGACACACGGCTGCGGGAGGCGGCTGCCGTGCTCGGGGCCTCGCCGTGGCGGGCCTGGCGCGAGGTGGATCTGCCGATGGTGCGGCGGGCGTTGCTGATCGCCGCGGGGTTCGCCTTCGCGGTGTCGCTGGGGGAGTTCGGGGCGACGGTGTTCATCGCGCGGCCCGACAACCCGACGCTGCCGGTCGCCGTGGCCCGGCTGCTGGGCCGAGCCGGTGAGGTCAACTACGGGCAGGCGATGGCCCTTTCGACGATTCTGATGATCGTGTGCGCGGTGGCGCTGCTGGTCCTGGAACGGCTGCGCACCGACGACCGGACCGGGGAGTTCTAGATGCTGTTGAGCCTTGAGGACGCGACCGTACGGTTCGGTGGGCGGGCCGTGCTGGACGGGGTCGGTCTCGGTGTCGCCGAGCACGAGATCGTCTGTGTGCTCGGGCCCAGCGGCAGCGGCAAGTCGACGCTGCTGCGGGCGGTGGCCGGGCTGCAACTCCTGGACGGCGGCCGGGTGTCGCTCGACGGCCGCGACCAGGCGGGGGTGCCCGCGCACAAGCGGGACGTCGGTCTCATGTTCCAGGACCACCAGCTGTTCCCGCAGCGGGACGTGGGCCGCAACGTGGCGTTCGGGCTGCGGATGCACGGCGTGGCGAGGGGGCAACAGGACGAGCGGGTACGGGAGTTGCTGGAGCTGGTCGGGCTGCCGGGGGCCGGGCGGCGGGCTGTCGCCTCGCTCTCCGGAGGCGAGCAGCAGCGGGTGGCGCTGGCCCGGGCGCTCGCCCCGCGTCCCCGGCTGCTGATGCTGGACGAGCCGCTCGGCCAGCTGGACCGGTCGCTGCGGGAGCGGCTGGTCGTCGAACTGCGGGAGCTGTTCGGGCGGTTGGGGACGACCGTGCTGGCGGTGACGCATGATCAGGGAGAGGCCTTCGCGCTCGCCGACCGGGTGGTGGTGATGCGGGACGGGCGGATCGCGCAGTCCGGTACGCCGCTGGAGGTGTGGGAGCGACCGGCGGACGAGTTCGTGGCGCGGTTCCTGGGCTTCGAGAACGTGGTCGAGGCCGTGGTGGGTGGTGAGGCCGCCAACACGCCGTGGGGGAAGGTGCCGGTGCCCGCGAGTGCCTCGCAGGGGGAGCGACGGGTGCTGGTGCGGCCGGCCGGGGTGCGGCTCGTGGCCGCGGACGCGGGGCTGCGGTGTGCGGTGGCCGCGCGCACCTTCAAGGGCACGCATGTCGCCGTACGGCTGCGCCCTCAGGACGGCGGGCCCGATCTGGAGGCGGCGTGCGGGCTGCGGGGAGCGCCGGGAGTGGGGGACGTGGTGGGCGTGGAGTTCGACGTGGCCGAGGTTGTCGTGCTGGGCTGACCCTGCCCGGCGCTACGGCGTTGGGGGGCACAAGGCTGTGGCCCGCCCCGTGAAGGGCGGGCCACAGCGTGTCTGTACGACGCGGGCGACGTCAGCGGCCGCTGTTCGCCCCACGGCGACGGAAGCCGAAGAAGACGGCGCCGCCGCCGACGGCGACCAGGGCGATCGCGACACCGGCGATGATGCCGGTGTTGGAGTTCGCGCCGGTCTCGGCGAGGTTGGAGTCACCGGCCGCGGGAGACGGGGCGTTGCTCACGGTGCCCGCCGGCTCGGTGCTCTCGGCCTGCGAGGGCGTCGAGCTCGGGGTGGGGCTGTCGGTGTCCTCGGCCGGGGTCGACGCGGAGTCCGACGGTGTCTGGGTGGGCGTCTGAGTGGGCGTCTTGGTGGGCGTCGGGGTGTCCTCGGTCTTGCAGGCCGTGGCCGGGGTGGTCAGGTTGGGCTTGATGTCCTCGTCGACCTGGTTGCCGGCCTTGACGTGGATCCGGTAGACGGCGTTCGGCTGCCAGTCCTCCTCGAAGGTGATGGTGGCACCCTCGCTCTTGCCCTTGACCTCCTGCACGCCGACCTTCTTCGCGTCCGCGCCGTTCTCCTCCAGGAAGACGGAGACGACGGCCGGGACACCGGTGGGGTCCACGTCGGTGACGGTGATGACACCCTTCGTGCCGTCACATTTCGCCTCGGCGGAGAACTCGCTGATGTTGCAGGCCAGCGCGCTGCCGGCGGCACTGAGCGCCAGCGCGGCGGAGGCGGAGGCGACACCGAGGATGCGCGCGGTGCGTACGGCGGTACGACGGGATATGGACACTGCCACGTTTGTCCTTCACAGGATGCGTAAATGCGGGGGGTGGAGGGGGCGGTGAGGTGATGTCAGCATCACACCTCCACCCCCTGGAGACTCACAGGTCTATAAGCGCTGCATAAGTAGTGTCAACGCATACGGAGGATACAGGGGTTGGCTTTGCCGTCTTATTAACCGCCGAGACGTTTCAGCGCCCCCGGGGCCTCCTCGATCCGGTCAACCAGCGCGATTCGGTCTTCCATCGACCGCTCCCGCGCGAGCGCCCGCAACAGCGGCCACGTGGGAAGTCTCTCCGTCCAGTGGGCCCGGTCCACGAGCACCATCGGCGTGGGCTCGCCCCGCGACTCGTAGTAGTTGGGCGTCGCGTTGTCGAAGATCTCCTGTACGGTCCCGGCGGCGCCCGGCAGGAACACCACACCCGCGGTGGAGCGGGCCAACAGGCCGTCCTCACGGGTGGCGTTGGCGAAGTACTTGGCGATGTGCCCGGCGAAGGCGTTCGGCGGCTCGTGGCCGTAGAACCAGGTCGGGATGCCGACGGAGGGGCCGCCCTTCGGCCAGCGGCCACGCACCTCGAAGGCGGCCCTCGCCCAGTCGGTGATCGAGGGCGTGAAACCGGGCGTCTTGCCGAGCGTGCGGAGCGAGTCGGTCAGCATCTCGGCGCCGTACGGGGCGGCGTACGCGCCGAGGTTCGCCGCCTCCATCGCGCCCGGGCCGCCGCCGGTGGCGACGGTGAACCCGGCGCGGGACAGCTCCCGGCCGAGCCGTGCGGCACCGGCGTACTCCTCCGTCCCGCGCGCCATCGCGTGACCGCCCATCACACCCACCACCCGTGCCCCGCGCAGGAGTTCGTCGAGGGCGTCGGAGACGGCGTCGTCGTGGATCGCGCGCAGCATCGAGGCGAAGATGTCGCCGTCGGCCTTGGTCTGCTGGAACCAGGCGTACGCGCGGGCGTCCGGTGTGGCCTCGTAGCCGTCCGCCAGGAAGGCGAAGAGTTCGTCGGGGGAGTAGACCAGGCCCCGGTACGGGTCGAAGGGCAGGTCGGGGACGGGCGGGAAGACCATGGCCCCGTCCGCGCGGACCTTGACGGCGGCCTCCTCGCGCATCCGGCAGCCGAGGAAGACCGCGCCCGACGTGTCCGTGCCGAGGAGTTCGCGTGTACGGTCCGTCAGATCGACGGCCTGGACGCGGAATCCGGCGAGCGTGCCGCGCGCCGAGACGGTGGCGTCGAACTCTTCGAGCGTCTCTATCTCACGGTCGTTGTGGTGGGCCGCATGGGCGGGCATCGTCTGCACCCGCTCATGCTAGGGCCCAGGGCTCAGGGCGCGGCGGGGTCTCAGCCCGCGATGGCAGCAGGGTCCATCCAGACGACCTCCCAGGTGTGGCCGTCCGGGTCGTCGAAGGAACGCCCGTACATGAAGCCGTGGTCCTGCGTCTCGCCCGCCGGGGAGCCGCCCGCCGCGAGCGCCTTCTCGACGAGTTCGTCGACCTTCTCGCGGCTCTCGGCGCTCAGCGCGATCAGCACCTCGCTGGTCCTGGTCGCGTCGGCGATCTCCTTCTTGGTGAAGGTCGCGTAGAACGACTTGGTGAGCAGCATGGCGACGATGGTGTCGCTGATCACGACGGAGGCCGCGTTCTCGTCGCTGAACTGCGGGTTGATCGTGTAGCCCAGCTCGGTGAAGAACTTCTTCGAGGCGTCCAGGTCGTTCACCGGCAGGTTGACGAAGATCATCTGCTGGTAGGTCGAGGTCATCGGTCTCTCCCATCGCGTGTGTGCCGTTCGGTGGGTAGACGGCGCGTCCCACCGGAACTCATCGGCCGCCGGAGATTTTTTTCGTACGGAATCGCGTGCGGGTTCGCGTACGGGCTCAGCAGGGGGCTTCTTGTCAGTCTTCCTGCGGTTTTCGTGCCTGCTGCCGCGTCAGCGGGCCAGGGGAAGCGCCGCGAGTTCGGCCACGACCAGGGTGAGCGGGCCGAACAGGGCCAGCAGCGCGGCGGCGCGCAGGGCGGCGGCGCTGCGCAGTGTGGTGCTGGGCGCGCCGAGCCGCAGCAGGGCGGCCGTGGTGTCGGCACGGGCCTGCTTGGCCTCCACGGCGGCGGTCGCGAGGGTCGCCACGGTGCAGCCGGTCACCAGGATCAGGCCGAGGACGGTCAGCGGGCCGACGGAGGGGTCCGCCGTGTCGTACAGCGCGGTCATGGCGTACGTCCCCGACAAGACCGCGCAGACCACGCCGAGGGGGCGGCCGATGCGGGTGGCCTCCGCCATGAGGACGCGACCGGCGAGCAGGCGGAGGGCGCCCGGGCGGGCGGTCTGGAGGAGGCGGCCGCAGAGGTGGGTGAGTCCGGGGCCGGCCAGGGCCAGACCGAGGGCGGTGAGGACCCAGCCGACGAGGACACCGGCGGGTCCCGCTGTGCTGAGGCCGCCGGGCATGGTGAGGGAGGAGGTGGGGGCCGGGGCGGGGGCGGCGCGGTTGGCGTAGGCCTCCACGGCCAGGCCGGCGGCGAGGATCGCGATGCCCCAGGGGAGGCCGCGGGGGGCGACCTGGGGGGACGAGGCGAGGCTCCCACCGGGGCTGTGATCAGGGCTCAGGTCCGCGGTGTCGGTGTCCGGGGTGGCTGTGTCGGGGGTGGTGGTCACCGCGCTGCCGATGTTGGGGGTGCCGGTGTCCGGGGCGGTGGCCACCGCGCTCCGACCTCCCGTGTCGCCCGCCTCTTGAGGGCGTCGGCTGTCCGGCTCCCGGCGGGCCCCCGCTCGGGCGCCGAAACGGCCGTACGCTCCGAGGGTCGCCCGTGCCGCGTGGGTGCCGTACGTCCCGAGGCGGCCGAACGACCGGACCCCCGCGAGGGCCGCCGCCTGACGGCCCTCCCGTGGCCGCGACGTCAGGCCCACCGCCAGCGACGCGGACACCGGGACCAGGGCCAGCAAGGTCAGAGCGCCCGGGAGCGGCAAGGGCGCGCCCGCCGCCAGGAACTCCGCTGCCGCCCGGTCGAACGGCATGCCGGTCAGGTCGCCCCGGAGGTGGAGGAAGACCAGCAGGGCGAGCATGGAGCCCAGCGCGCAGGACAGGGCCGTCGTGGTGGCCGAGACGGCCATCAGGCGGACGGGGCCCAGACCGATCGCCGACAGGCCGGTGCGTGGCCTGGCGGCCGGGTCGGTGCGGGCCACGGTGACCGCGAGGTACACGGTCGTGGCCAGGGGCGTCGCGCACCAGGCCAGCCGGAGCAGTGAGCCCGCCGGGTCGTCCGGGTGGCCCATCGCGTAGCCGAGGGTGCAGAGCAGGAGGAAGCCCGTGCCGCCCGCCGCCGCCGCCACCAGGAGGCGGCGGAACTGGACGGCGGGGTGGGCGCCGCGGGTCAGACGGAGAGCGAGCACGTGGCCCGGCCTTCCGTCTCGGGGACCGGGGGCAGGTGCACGGTCTTCACGCGCCGTCCGTCCAGCAGCGGCACCGTGCGGTCGGCGAGGGCGGCCGTCTGCGGGTCGTGGGTCGCGAGTACCACGGTGATGCCGTGCGAGCGGGCCGCCGTGGTGAGGGTGCGCAGGACGTGGGTGCGGTCCACGCTGTACAGCGGGGCCGTCGGTTCGTCGGCGAACAGCACCGTGGGGGCGGGCGCGAGGGCCCGCGCGACGCACACCCGCTGGCGCTCGGACTGGCACAGTTCGTGCGGGCGCTTGCGGGTGCTGTCGCCGACGTCCAGGCGCTCCAGCCACTCCAGCGCCGCCGTCTTGGCACGGCGCCGGCTGGTGCCGCGCAGCATCAGGGGAAGGGCCGCGTTCTCCCAGACGGTGAGCTCGGGGACCAGCACCGGGGTGGGGTCGATCCAGCCGAAGCGGTCGCGCCGCAGCCGCTCGCGGGCCATCGGGCCCATGGTGTGGACGGGCGCGCTGTTGAACCAGACCTCGCCGCGCTGCGCCGGGACCAGCCCGGACAGGCATCCCAGCAGGGTCGTCTTGCCGCTGCCGCGCGGGCCGGTGACGGCGAGGATCTCGCTCTCCCGGACGCCCAGCGAGACACCGGCCAGCGCGGGGGAGCCGTCCTGGTGCGTGAAGTGCAGGGACCGTGCCCAGAGCACGTCGTTGTCCGGCGGGGCCTCCATGGGCGTACACCTCGTTCAGATCAGAAAAGCCGTGCGTGGTTCGCGAAATCCCCCGTGCGGGGGAACGAAGGCAGGGCCGATCGGTCACTCGCACGGTAGGCAGTCGCCAAGGGCTGGCCGCACAGCAAGCGGCCCCGGACGCCCGTTTCTCACTCGAACGGGCGGCACCGGGGCCGTATTTGATCTTCCTTAACGAAGATCCCTCCGGAAGATCAGAGCGAAGACCGGAGCGAAGACGGAGTGGGGATCAGAGCTTCGTCCACGCCTCCGTCAGCGTCGCACGCAGGATCTGCTCGATCTCGTCGAACGTCTCCTGGTCGGAGATCAGCGGCGGGGCGAGCTGGACGACCGGGTCGCCGCGGTCGTCGGCCCTGCAGTACAGGCCGTTGTCGAAGAGGGCCTTGGAGAGGAAGCCGTACAGGACGCGCTCGGTCTCCTCCTCGTCGAACGACTCCTTGGTGTGCTTGTCCTTCACCAGCTCGATGCCGTAGAAGAAGCCGTTGCCGCGGACGTCGCCGACGATCGGCAGGTCGTGCAGCTTCTCCAGGGTCGAGCGGAAGGCGCCCTCGTTGTCGAGGACGTGCTGGTTGAGGTTCTCGCGCTCGAACAGGTCGAGGTTGGCGATGCCCACGGCCGCGGAGACCGGGTGCCCTCCGAAGGTGTAGCCGTGCAGGAAGGTGTTGTCGCCCCGGTAGAACGGCTCGGCCAGGCGGTCGGAGATGATGCACGCGCCGATGGGGGAGTAGCCCGAGGTCATGCCCTTGGCGCAGGTGATCATGTCCGGCACGTAGTCGAACTTGTCACAGGCGAACATCGTGCCCAGGCGGCCGAAGGCGCAGATGACCTCGTCCGACACCAGCAGCACGTCGTACTTGTCGCAGATCTCGCGCACCCGCTGGAAGTAGCCGGGCGGCGGCGGGAAGCAGCCGCCGGCGTTCTGCACCGGCTCCAGGAAGACCGCCGCGACGGTGTCCGGGCCCTCCATGAGGATCTGCTGCTCGATCTGGTCGGCGGCCCAGCGGCCGAAGGCCACCGGGTCGTCGCCGAAGAGCGGGGCGCGGTAGATGTTGGTGTTCGGGACCTTGTGCGCGCCCGGGACCAGCGGCTCGAAGGGGGCCTTCAGGGCCGGCAGGCCGGTGATGGACAGGGCGCCCTGCGGGGTGCCGTGGTAGGCGACCGCGCGCGATATGACCTTGTGCTTGGTGGGCTTGCCGGTCAGCTTGAAGTACTGCTTGGCGAGCTTCCAGGCGGTCTCGACGGCCTCGCCGCCGCCGGTGGTGAAGAAGACCTTGTTGAGGTCGCCCGGCGCGTGGTCCGCCAGACGCTCCGCGAGCTCCACGGCCTTGGGGTGGGCGTACGACCAGACCGGGAAGAACGCCAGCTCCTGCGCCTGCTTGAAGGCGGCCTCGGCGAGCTCCACGCGGCCGTGTCCGGCCTGGACCACGAACAGACCCGCGAGGCCGTCGAGGTAGCGCTTGCCCTTGTCGTCGTAGATGTGGGTGCCCTCGCCCCGGACGATCGTCGGTACGGGGGAGTTCTCGTACGAGGACATGCGGGTGAAGTGCATCCACAGGTGGTCGTACGCGGTCCGGCTGAGGTCCTTGGGGCTGTCGGTGCTCACGATTATCGGGTTCCCCACATGTAGGTCTGCTTCTTGAGCTTGAGGTAGACGAAGCTCTCGGTGGAGCGCACTCCGGGGATGGCTCGCATGTGCTTGTTGATGACCTCCAGCAGGTGGTCGTCGTCCTCGCAGACGATCTCCACCATGAGGTCGAAGGAGCCCGCGGTCATCACCACGTACTCGCATTCGGACATGGCGCTGAGGGCATCGGCCACCGACTCCACGTCACCTTCGACGCGGACGCCGACCATCGCCTGGCGGCGGAAGCCCACGGTGAGCGGGTCCGTGACGGCGACGATCTGCATCACGCCCTGGTCGAGCAGCTTCTGGACGCGCTGGCGCACGGCCGCCTCGGAGAGGCCGACGGCCTTGCCGATGGCGGCGTACGGCCGGCGGCCGTCCTCCTGGAGCTGTTCGATGATGCCGAGGGAGACGGCATCGAGGTGCGGGGTGCCGCTGGTCCTCGACTCGCGGGAGGACTCACTGTTCTCCCGGTTCTCCCGCGAGTCTCTGGGGTGTGCGCTTCGACTGGCCACGAGCTCACTGTGCACGACGTCTCGACAGTTCCGCAAGGCCAATGCGATGAAATTCGTTGTTCACGCGATCGATACCTGCGGATTTCGCAGCGATGGCGCGATCGGGGGTGTTGAAAACGTGGACCTGCCGATTAGGGTGGGTGTCTCAGTGAGTGGACAGTTCAACCTTGACAGGAGGCCGGCAGTGAGCACCGAGCTGCGTCGTCTGCGCAACCACATCGACGGAGAGTTCAAGGACGCCGCCGATGGACGGACCACCGAGGTGGTCAACCCCGTGACGGGCGAGGCGTACGCGACCGCGCCGCTGTCCGGACCGGCGGACGTGGACGCCGCGATGGCGGCCGCCGCGGCGGCCTTCCCGGGCTGGCGTGACACGACCCCCGCCGAGCGCCAGAAGGCACTCCTGAAGATCGCGGACGCGTTCGAGGAGCGGGCCGAGGAACTCATCGCGGCCGAGGTGGAGAACACGGGCAAGCCGATCGGGCTGACCCGCTCCGAGGAGATCCCCCCGATGGTCGACCAGATCCGCTTCTTCGCAGGCGCGGCCCGGATGCTGGAGGGGCGCAGCGCCGGCGAGTACATGGAGGGGCTGACCTCGATCGTCCGCCGTGAGCCGGTCGGCGTCTGCGCGCAGGTCGCGCCGTGGAACTACCCGATGATGATGGCCGTGTGGAAGTTCGCGCCGGCGATCGCGGCGGGCAACACGGTCGTGCTCAAGCCCTCGGACACCACTCCGGCGTCCACGGTCCTGATCGCCGACATCATCGGCTCGATCCTGCCCAAGGGTGTCTTCAACGTCATCTGCGGCGACCGTGACACGGGCCGGCTGATGGTGGAGCACCCGACCCCGGCGATGGCCTCCATCACCGGCTCCGTGCGCGCGGGCATGTCGGTCGCCGAGTCGGCGTCCAAGGACCTCAAGCGCGTCCACCTGGAGCTGGGCGGCAAGGCGCCGGTCGTCGTCTTCGAGGACACCGACATCGCCAAGGCCGTCGAGGACATCTCCGTGGCCGGCTTCTTCAACGCCGGCCAGGACTGTACGGCCGCCACCCGCGTCCTCGTCCACGAGGGCGTGCACGACGAGTTCGTGGCCGAGCTGGCGAAGACGGCCGCGAAGACCAAGACCGGCCAGCCCGATGACGAGGACGTGCTGTTCGGTCCGCTCAACAACCCGAACCAGCTCAAGCAGGTCTCCGGCTTCATCGAGCGGCTGCCCGCGCACGCCAAGGTCGAGGCGGGCGGCCACCGGGTCGGCGACAAGGGCTACTTCTACGCCCCGACCGTCGTCTCGGGCCTCAGGCAGGACGACGAGATCATCCAGCGGGAGGTCTTCGGCCCGGTCATCACCGTCCAGTCCTTCTCCGACGAGGACCAGGCGGTGGAGTGGGCCAACGGCGTCGAGTACGCCCTCGCCTCCTCCGTGTGGACCAAGGACCACGGCCGCGCGATGCGGATGTCCAAGAAGCTCGACTTCGGCTGTGTGTGGATCAACACCCACATCCCGCTGGTCGCGGAGATGCCGCACGGCGGCTTCAAGAAGTCCGGCTACGGCAAGGACCTCTCCGGCTACGGCTTCGACGACTACACCCGGATCAAGCACGTGATGACCTCGCTGGAGGCGTAGGCGCTCCGCGGGGGCGGGGGACAACGACGGCGCGGATGTGGGCGGTTGCCCGCTCCGCGCCGGTCCTTTTGGCTCGTCGTTCGGCCCCTCGCCCCTCGCCGACCGGGCTTTGCCATCTCTTTACAACCCGCCCCGTCGCTCCCTCGTCTCTCCCGTCGATCCGCAACCCCGCTCACCGAGCCTTCGGGTGGGCGGACCGACGAGAGAGAGCGATTCATGCGCCGAACTGTCCTCAGTGTCATGGCACTTGCGTGCACCGCCGTACTCGCGGGCATCGGGCCCGCGTTCGCCGACGAGCTGAGCGCGAGCCCGGTTCCGTCCGCCGCCGCGGATGAGAGCACCGCCCCGCGCCCGGTCCCGTCCGCCCCCGCCGACGAGATCCGGGAGGCGAGCAAGGTTCCGAGCGCCGAAGAGAGCGAGATGCGTTCCAGGGACCAGGTCTCGGTCGTCCCGAGCGGGGCGCCCGACACCGGCGTCGCGCCCGGGTCGAGCCAGTCCTCGTCCACCGGCGGGCTGATCGGCGGGGGCGCCGCCGCGGTGGGCGTGCTCGGCGGCGCGGCGTTCGTCGTCGTACGGCGTCGGCGGGCGATGGGGGCATGACCTCGCTCTCCAGGCGCGCGTTCGTCACCGCGGCGGCGGCCTCACTGCTCGTGAGCTGCGGTGGCGGCGGTGGCGGGAACGGCGGCGGGGGCGAGCGGGACGGCGGGAGTGGGCAGAACGGGCAGGGTACGGCGGCCCGTTCCGGCTCCACGTCGTCGCCCTCGCGGTCCTCCACCGACCCGGTGCGGCCCCTGGGACGGTCCGTCCCGAGCGGGCTGCGCATCCCGGCCATCGGGGTCGACACCCCGGTGATGCGGTTGGGGCTGGCCCCGGACGGCACCGTGCAGGTCCCCCCGATCACGGCGCACGACCAGGCCGGTTGGTACCGGCACTCGCCGACGCCCGGCCAGGTGGGGCCGTCCGTGATCCTCGGTCATGTGACGGTCGGTTCCTACGGGGACGGGGTCTTCCACGACCTGAAGCGGCTGCGGCAGGGCGACCGGATCGAGGCGCGCCTGGAGAACGGCACGACCGCGGTGTTCGCGGTGGACTCCGTACGGACGGTCGCCAAGGCCCACTTCCCGGCGGACGAGGTCTACGGCGACGTGAACCGCCCGGAGTTGCGGCTGATCACGTGCGGCGGCGCCCGCAGCGGGGGCGGCTACCTCGACAACGTCATCGTCTTCGCCACGATGAGCTCCGCCGGCCACTGATCGGCACGCGTCGCACCCCCGCACGCCACAGGCCCTATCGCCCCACGGAGAGCACGGAGAGCGTTGAAACGGTCCCGCGAGAAGGCAGCGTCCGAGCTGTTCGCCGCCCTCTACCCGCGTCTGGCCGGCTGGTGCCGGCGGCTGGTCGACGACGACGAGACGGCCCACGAGATCGCCTCCGAGGCCTTCACCCGGCTCTGGGGTCGCTGGACCGCCGTGACGGAACCCCGCGGGTTCCTCTACGTCACGGCGGCCAACCTGGTCCGGGACCACTGGCGCAAACTGGAGCGGGAGCGCGGAGCCGTGCGCAGGGCGACCGTCGAGGCCGCCCTGCGCCCGCCGCCCCAGCAGACCGATCCTTCGGTGCGCCTGCTCGTGCAGGCGTTACCGGAACGGCTGCGGGTCCCGATCCTGCTGCACTATTACGCCGACATGCCGATCCGGCAGGTGTCCGCGCTGACCGGGCGCAAGGAAGGGACCGTCAAGGCCGACCTGCACGCGGCCCGCGAACTGCTCCGTGCCCATCTGGGGAGAAGCCTTGATCACACACCCTGACGACGGGCCCGAGTTCGAGCCCGACGACCCCCTCGCCGTCATCCTGCGCCCCTCCTCCGACTACCTCGGCCCGCCCGCCGGCCGGTACGAGACGATCCGCCGCCGGGCCGGTCGCCGCCGTCTGCTGCGCGCCGCCGCGGTCGGGGTCGGCGCGTCCTGCGCCGTCGCCGCCCTGGTCGCGCTGCCGCTGCACCTGACGGCCCATGAGGCCCCCGCGCCCCCGACGGTCCCGATGGCCCCGCCCGTGCGCAGTCCCACGACCGGGCCGCCCGCCTCGGCGACGCCCGGGCCCGAAGGTCCCCGGCCCACCCCGGAGATCAGCTCCGTCCCTTCCGATCCGGGCGGGGGGTCCGGTCGTGATCCGTCGGCATCGAGGAACGCACCCTCGAAGACAGCGACGATCGAGCCCTCGATGAGGCCCTCGATCGAGCCGCCGGTGTCGTCGGCGGTCGAGCCCTCGGCCGCCCGGTCGACGGATCGGACCGAGGAGGCGGCCACGCCCGGCCCGAGAAGGTTTTGAACACGTTCAATTAAAGGCGTACGCTGCTGCCATGAGCGACAGAGCCGCCCTTCTCCGGGGCATCCGCGCATGGCTGGCCCTCTTCGTCGTCTGCCTCGTGCTCAGCGGTGCCACCGCCTTCCCCCTGGTCCACGAACTGCGCTGGACCGAGGACCTGTTGCGGGCACTGTCGGTGCCGGAGCACGCCCCGGCACTCATGGACTGGATCGAGCACGTGCGGCGGGGACTCGACACCGCCGACGCCGAGTACCCCTTCGTTCTCTACGGCACGGACTGGCTGGCCTTCGCCCACCTCGTCATCGCGGTGGCCTTCTACGGTCCCTACCGTGACCCGGTCCGCAACATCTGGGTCGTCGAGTTCGGGATGATCGCCTGCGCCGGCATCATCCCGCTCGCCCTGATCTGCGGACCGGTCCGGGGGATCCCGTTCTGGTGGACCGTGATCGACATGGCGTTCGGCGTCTTCGGGGTGATCCCGCTGTACGTCGTACGGAAGAGGATCAAGCGCCTGGAGACGCTCACCGTCAACGCCGGTCTCGTCCCCGCTACTTGAGCGCGGCGCGCGCGATCCGCTCGGTCACCGGGTTCATGTCCTCGCTCTTCACGTCGGTTCCCCCGACGGTGACGACCAGCGTGCGCGACAGGTTCCGGGTCGCGGCGATCACCGTGCCGTAGCCGTACCGGGCGCCCGACTTGAGCCAGTAGACCCGTCCCTCGAACTCGAAGCGCTGCAGACCGGCGCTCATGTCGGCGCCCTCGATGCCCTTCGGGACCGTGAACATATCCCTCAGTTGCGGCCGCGGCACCAGGTCGCCGCGGAACAGACGGTTCAGCAGCCGCTCCAGGTCGGCGGTGGTGGAGATCATGTCCCCGGCCGCCCACCGGTCGGCCTGGTTCCACTCGGTCACATCGACGAGGTCCGTCGTGCCGTCGGCCCGCTTCACCGCCTGGTAGCCGCGGTTGTGCGGGCCGCGGATCACCGGGTCCGTGCCGGGAAAGTACGTGTCCCGCATCCCGGCGGGCAGCAGGACGCGCCGGGTGGCCTCGGACGCGTACGAGTGCCCCGTCACCTTTTCGATCAGCAGGCCGAGGACGGTGTAGTTGATGTTCAGGTAGTGCTGCTGCTTGCCGGGGTAGAACTCCGGGCCTTTGGCGACCGCAGACGCTACGACCGCCTGGGGCGTCAGGGTGTCAAGGCGGTGCGCGTACACCTCCTCGAAGGTGTTCCCGAGGCCGTCGCCGGGCTGGATGCCGCTGGTGTGGTTCAGCAGCTGCCGTACGGTGATCGGCTTGAACTCCCGGGTGAGCAGGCCCGGGAGGTAGCGCTGAATGGGCGCGTCCAGGCGGATCCTGCCCTCCGCCGCGAGTTGCAGGACGACCGCCGCCGTCACGACCTTCGTCGTCGAACCGGCCCGGAACCGGGCGTCCGGGTCCGCCGCCGTGTCGCTCTCCAGGTCGTGCGCGCCCGCGCTGGCGCGCCAGGTGCCGTCTCTGCCGCCGACCCGGACGAGGGCGAAGGTCGCGTCCTTGTCCGGAAGCCCGCCGAGTGCCGCGCGCAGGGCGACGGTGTCCAGGTAGCCGGTCGTGGTGGCGTGCACGGCGGCCGGGGCGGCCGGGGCGGTCGCGGTCGCGGCGAAGGCGGGGGCCGCCAGCGGGGTCGCGCCGAGGGCGAGGACGAGGGACGCGGCGAGGAGGGTCGTACGACGGGGGGGCGCGCATGCGGCTGCTCCAGAGGCCTGCGGGTTTGTGGTGGTGCTCATCCTCCGGGCGTACGGCGGCCACCGGATCGTCGGTGAGGAGGGCGCCCGTCCCTGATGCGACCCCGATCAAGTGCCGTACAGAACAGAGGGGTGGTCAGGGCAGCCACCTAAGGGCAGCCAAGAACTGTTATCCCGGCCGCCTTCACGCCGTCTCCGCACTGTGATGCCGGACATAGGACTTCCTCGGCCCGCCTGAGAGGGTGCGTGCCAGAAGAAAACCGACCTCAACCGTCACAGCGGTCACCGAAAGGGCATCGTGGACACGCGGCACTGGAGCTCCACCGTCGTGGCGGCGCAGGCCGGCGACCGGCAGGCGCTGGACGAGCTGGTCGCGGGCTGGCTGCCGCTGGTCTACAACATCGTCGGCCGGGCGCTGAACGGCCATGCCGACGTGGACGACGTCGTGCAGGAGACCATGCTGCGGGCCGTCGACAACCTCGGCTCGCTGCGCGACCCGGACAGCTTCCGCTCCTGGCTGGTGGCGATCGCCATGCGGCAGATCCGGGACCGGGCCCGCCGCCGGGCGCCCGCCCGGCTGGACGAGTCGGCACCGCACGAGGCCGCCGACTTCGCCGAACTCACCGTGCTGCGGCTCCAGTTGGAGGGGGAGCGGCGCGAGGTCGCGGAGGCGGCGCGCTGGCTCGACGACGAGGACCGGCAGCTGCTGTCCCTGTGGTGGCTGGAGGTCGCCGGTGAACTCACCCGGCGTGAGCTGGCGGAGGCCGCCGGTGTCAGCCGGCAGCACGCCGCCGTGCGTGTCCAGCGGATGAAGGAGCGCCTGGAGGTGTCGCGGGGCATCGTCCGGGCCCTCGACGGCGCCTGCCCGGACCTGCGCGACCTGACCGCCCGCTGGCCGGGCCGCCCCGACTCCGTCTGGCGCAAGCGGCTGGCCCGGCACATCCGCGGCTGCGGGTACTGCGGTGACGCCCGCGCGTCCGTCGTACCGGCGGAGCGCCTGCTGGTCGGGATCGCGCTGGTCCCGCTCCCGGTGGGGTTCACGCTCTCCCTCGCCTTCGGCGGCAAGACGGCCGTGGCCGCCACGGCCGCCGGTACCTCCGTCGGCTGGTCCGCCAAGGTGCTGAGCGCGCTCGCCAAGCCGGTGGTCGCCGTGACCGCGGGCGCGACCCTCGCCGCGGGCGGCGCGTACGTCGTCACCCGCCCCCCGGACCCCGCCCCGCCCCCGCGCGCCGCCGTCACCGCCCCGAGCCGGACGGCCGCCCCCGCCCCACCACCCCCGTCGGCCTCCCCGACGCCCACCGCCCCCACGCCCGCCGCCCCCACGCCCGCCGCCCCCACGCCCACGCCATCGGCGGCCAGGCCGAAGAGAGCCGACCTGTACGGCACCGTCGTCGACGCCGTCGACCGGGCACCTGACCCGGACGCCGAGCCGGCCACCCTGCCGCACCGGCCCGAGCCCGGCGTCACCAGCAGCGGCGGCGCGCACGCCACCATGAACCACCGCGGGGACAGCGTGACGCTCAGCGGGCGGGGCTATGTCCTCGTCCGCTGGCAGATCTCGCCGCAGTACCGGGCCGGTGCCCTGGTCATGCCGACCTGGACCGGGCTGCGGGGTGAGCTCTTCCATGTCGCCTCGGGTGGCGGCCGGCGCATGGACGACCCGGTCAGCGCCACCGACGCCTCCGCCACCGGCATGGGCGACTCGACCACCGGCTACGCCGTCCTGCCGTCCGGCACCCAGCAGATGTGGCAGAACGAGTACTTCTACATCCACGGCAGCGTCACCCTCACCGTGAACGAACGCGGGGCCGATTACGGCCTGAACGTCTTCCCGTCGAGCTGGGACGCGGTGGAGAAGGACGTCACGACGGGCCCCGACCAGGGCACGAAGCGCTACGGCCTGGTCCGCGACACCGGCACGGACGACACACCGGTGCCGCAGTACGTCACCCGCGCCACCCCGGCTGACCCGGCGACCGTCCCGCAACGCTCCCGCGTCTAGCTCAAGCTTCCGGGGTGCCGTCGCGCAGGGCGCACAGGATGTCGACGCGGTTGGTGGTGATCGAGTCGACGCCCATGGCGATGAGGCGGCGCATGGAGCGGCGTGTGTCGGGGGTCCAGACGGAGAGCAGACAGCCGTCGGTGTGAACGCGCTCGGCCAGGGCGCGATTTACCAGCCCGAAGCGGTAGTTGAGCCAGCGCGGGCGCACCGCGTCCAGCAAGGCGGCCCGGGGCGGGGCCAGCGTGGTCCAGGTCAGTGCGATCTCGGCGGCGGGGTCGGCGGCGCGTACGGCGAGCATGGCCCGGGCGCCCGCGCAGTAGTACACCCTCTCCCGCGCCCCGCACTCCCGCACCACGTCCACGACCCGGCGGGCCGCCCGCACGTCCGGGGTGCCCGGCAGGTCGAGCAGCACCCGGCTCCCCTCGGTCGCGGCCAGCGCCTGGGCGAGCGTCGGCACCCCGCCGTCCGTGAGCCCGCGCACCTCGTCCGCCGACAGCGACAGCAGCGGCCGTTCGTGCTCCCACAACCGCTTCAGCGTGTCGTCGTGCAGCAGGACGGGAACGCCGTCCCGGGTGAGCCGTACGTCGATCTCGACCGCGTCCGCGCCCCGCAGGAGCGCGGAACGCAGCGAGTCGACGGTGTTCTCACGGACGCGGTAGGGGTCGCCGCGATGGGCCACGGCGGTCAGCTTCTGCATGCGCCCATTGTGCTGTGGTCAGGGCGCGAGCCAACCGGTGGTGTACGTCTCGATCTCGTCCTTGATCCGGGACTTGCCCGTCTCGTCGAGGAACGAGGCGTCGACCGCGTTCTTCGCCAGCTCGGCCAGTCCCCGCTCGTCGAGGTCCAGCAGCCGGGCGGCGACGGCGTACTCGTTGTTGAGGTCGGTGCCGAACATCGGCGGGTCGTCGGAGTTGATCGTGACCAGCACGCCGGCCTTCACGAACTCCTTGATGGGGTGCTCGTCGAGCGTGGACACCGCCCGGGTGGCGATGTTGGAGGTCGGGCACACCTCCAGCGGGATCCGGTGCTCGGCGAGATGGGCGAGGAGTTTCTCGTCCCGCGCGGAACTGGTGCCGTGTCCGATGCGCTCGGCGCGCAGGTGGGTCAGCGCGTCCCACACCGTCTCCGGGCCGGTGGTCTCGCCGGCGTGCGGGACGGAGTGCAGACCGGCCGCGATCGCCCGGTCGAAGTGCGGCTTGAACTGTGGCCGGGGTACGCCGACTTCGGGCCCGCCGAGCCCGAACGACACCAAGCCCTCCGGCCGCAGACGCTCGTCGGTGGCCATCCGTACCGTCTCCTCGGCGGACAGCAGACCGGCCTCGCCCGGAATGTCGAAGCACCAGCGCAGGACCGTCCCGAACTCGGCTTCGGCCGCTTTGCGGGCGTCCTCGATCGCCTCCATGAAGGCGAGTTCGTCGATGCCGCGCCGGGTCGAGGAGAACGGCGTGATGGTCAGCTCGGCGTAGCGCACCTGCTGCCGGGCCAGGTCCCGGGCGATCTCGTACGTCAGCAGCCGTACGTCCTCCGGCGTGCGGATCAGGTCGACGACGGACAGATACACGTCGATGAAGTGCGCGAAGTCCGTGAAGGTGAAGAAGTCGACCAGGGCCTCGGGGTCGGTGGGGACCTTGGAGTCGGGGTGGCGGGCGGCCAGCGTGGAGACGATGCGCGGGGAGGCGGAACCGACGTGGTGGACGTGGAGTTCGGCCTTGGGCAGCGACGCGATGAACGCCCGCAGATCGCGTGAGGCACGGGCGTCGACGAGGTGCTCGGTCATGGGGGCCTCCCCGGGGCAGGGCGCCGGGCACCGGTCGGGGTGCGGCGCGGGTGATCGGCTGATCGAATGCGGTCACATCGTAGGCCGTGGGCGGCGGTGGACCCCGGGGCGGGCTGGGGCCGAACCGGCGGTGAGGCGCGGTGGGCGAGGCCGTAGCATGGCGGCACGATCGATTGAGGGGGACACGACGTGACGGACGCAACGCAGCCGAGCGGGGAGGCCGGAGGCGGCCGCGACCCCTGGGCGCCGCCGGAGAGCAGGCCGTCCCTGGACAAGAACCAGGCACCCGGCTCCGGTCAGGCCCCAGGCGCCGCCCAGCCGCCCGGGTCACCGCCGCCGTCCGTTCACGACCAGGCCACGGTCACCTCGATGCCCGCCGACGGGTACGCCGCACCCGGCTACACCCAGCCCGATCACACCCCGCCCGGCTACCCGCCGCCCGGCGCCGCCGCCCAGGGCGCCGGCGCACCCGGTTCCGCGCTGCCGCCCCCGCCGGTCGCACCCAACGGCCCCGCGGCTCCCGGCGGTTACGGATACCCGTCCTACCCCGCCGGCTACGGCTGGCCCGGTATGCAGGCGCCCCCGCAGAACGGCATGGGCGTCGCCGCGATGGTCCTGGGCATCCTGTCCTGCTGTCTGTTCTGCATCTACGGCGTCGTCTCGATCGTGCTCGGCATCCTCGCGGTGGTCTTCGGCATCAAGGGGAAGAAGCGGGCCGAGCGCGGCGAGGCCGACAACCACGGCCAGGCGCAGGCCGGCCTGATCACGGGCGTCATCGGCATCATCCTCGGCGTCGCGGTCATCGTCCTGATCGCCATCGGGATCACGGCCGCGATCAACATGGACGACGAGTACGGCGACTCCTACGGCGCCTTGCGGGCCGGGCCGGTGTCCGTGCTCGCGAACGACTGAGGCACCGGCCGGATCAGCCACCGGCCGGAAAAGTCACCGGCCGGATCAGTCACCGATTCAGCCACGAAGGCAGCGCCCGGAGCAACTGCCGGGCCCACCTGCCGAATTCACCGGACGAAACGGTGCGCCCCGAGGTGAGCAGGGCCATTACGATGCCCTGGCAGTCAACGAGGGGAGCAGTTCATGTCCGACGCCAATCCCGGACCCGGTGGGTTCGGGCCACCGCCGACCCAGCCGCCGCAGCCTTCGCAGCCGGGCTACGCCTATCCGCAGTCCGGGTCGGCTCCGGGGTACGGCTACCCCTCCCAGGGGCAGTCCTACGCGAGCCCGGCCCCGTCCTACCCGGCCGCCGCTCCGGTGGGCGCCTACCCGCAGATGCCCGGCTACGGCATGACACCGCAGCCGAGCAACGGCATGGGCACGACCGGTCTGGTGCTGGGCATCATCGGCGTCGTGTGCAGCCTGACGTTCTTCCTGTGGTTCTTCGGGGTCATCCTCGGGATTCTCGGGATCATCTTCGGCGCGATCGGCCGCGGCAAGGCGGGCCGCGGTGAGGCGACCAACAAGGGTGCGGCGACCGCGGGGCTCGTCTGCGGCATCGTGGCCACGGTGATCCTGCCGCTGCTGGGGCTCCTGCTCTTCGCGAGTTTCATGAGCGCCATCTGAGCCGTGGCTGGGGCGGGGCGGGCCCGGCGGCCGGTCCCGCCCCAGCCCGTCCCGGCGGCGAGGCCCGTCCGGCCCCGCCTCAGCCCGTCTCGCCGGCCAGGCCGGTCCGCAGCCGCTCCCGCGCCTCCATCAGCGCGAACCCGAGCAGGTTCGGCCCGCGCCACCGCCGCGGATCCGCGGCCGCCTCGTCGTCGGCGGCCAGGCCGATGCCCCACACCCGGTCCACCGGGCTCGCCTCCACCAGCACCCTCTCGCTGCCCGCCCCCGTGGCCAGCAGGAAGTCCCGCAACGCGGGATGCGCGGCGAACTTGTGCACGCTGCCCTCGACCACGATCCGGAACCGCTCCCGCTCCCACACCGCCTCGTCGAAGCCGCGCACCAGGCGCCCCGCCTTCTTGGCCTCGGCCGGATGCCCCGCCGCCAGCGCCCGCTCCTCGGCCCGAGCGTCGTCGAAGAGCCGTGCCTTGCACGCCATCATCCAGTGCTCGGCAGTCGCGTAGGACACGCCCGCCACCGTGAACGGCGAGGGCCACCACTGGCTCAGACAGCTCGGCCCCACACCGCCGCCGCTGGGTGGCCGGTGTCCCCAGAAGTACAGGTACTTGATCCTGGAGCCTGCCTCCACCTCCCTGACCAGCGCCTCCCGCGAATCGATCCTCCCCGTGATCCCTTTCATGCACGGAAGTCTGGCAGGCACCACTGACACCCCGCCCTGTCTTTCACCGACGGACTCGACACCTGGTCGACAGATTTCGTCGCGTAACCAAAAGGCAACAACGGAATCACTTGTTGGCTGCCCTCACCTCTGTCAGGATCGGCACTCAAATCGAGCTGGAGCTACGCCACCCGCCTCCCTGAACGCGGGGCGACGGCGGAGGAGAGCGACATGCACAATCCGGGCACTGTCACCCCGGACCGGTTCGCGGCCCGGGAGCGCTTCGCCGAGGGCGACCAGTTCATCGGGGGCCGGCTGACCACGGGGACTTCCGGCCGTACGCACGCGGTCGTCGACCCGTCGACCGGCGAGGAGGTGTACACGTACGAGCTGGCGGGCGCCGCCGACGTGGACGCGGCCGTGGCCGCCGCCCGCGCCGCCTTCCCCGGCTGGTCCTCGCTCACCCCGGGCGGGCGCTCCGACGCCCTGCACCGCTTCGCCGCGGTGCTCGCCGACCGTGCCGAGGACTTCGCCCGGGCCGAGTCCCTCCAGTGCGGCAAGCCGCTCAAGCTGACCCGTGAGTTCGACGTGCCGGGCACGATCGACAACACCGCCTTCTTCGCGGGCGCCGCCCGGCACCTCGAGGGCCAGTCCGCAGGCGAGTACTCAGGTGACCACACCTCCTACGTCCGCCGCGAGCCGATCGGTGTCGTCGGATCCATCGCGCCCTGGAACTACCCCCTCCAGATGGCCGCCTGGAAGATCCTCCCGGCGATCGCCGCGGGCAACACGATCGTGCTGAAGCCCGCCGAGCTCACCCCGCTCACCTCGCTGCTGTTCGCGCAGGCCGCCACCCACGCCGGGATCCCCGACGGTGTGATCAACATCGTCAACGGCGCCGGCCGGGAGGCCGGTGAGCACCTCGTCGGCCACCCGGACGTGGCGATGACGTCCTTCACCGGCTCCACCACCGTCGGCAAGCGCGTCGCCGAGATCGCCACCGCCACCGTCAAACGTCTCCACCTGGAGCTGGGCGGCAAGGCACCGTTCGTCGTCTTCGACGACGCCGACCTGGAGGCGGCCGTCAACGGCGCGGTCGCGGGCGCGCTCATCAACACCGGGCAGGACTGCACGGCGGCCACCCGCGCGTACGTACAGCGTCCGCTCTACCAGGCCTTCGTCGAGCGGACGGCCGCCCTCATGGAGACCGTCCGGCTCGGCGACCCGTTCGACCCCGGCACCGACCTCGGCCCGCTGATCTCGCACGTCCACCGCGACCGGGTCGCCGGGTTCGTCGACCGGGCGCGCGGTTACGCACGCGTGGTGACCGGCGGTGAGGCTCCGCGGGCGGACCTCAAGAGCGGTGCGTACTACCGCCCCACCCTGGTCGTCGACGCGGCCCAGGACAGTGAGATCGTCCAGTCCGAGATCTTCGGGCCGGTCCTGGTCGTGCTGCCCTTCGACACCGACGACGAGGGCCTTCGGCTGGCCAACGACACACCGTACGGACTCGCCGCCTCCGCCTGGAGCCGGGACGTCTACCGGGCGAACCGCGCCACCCGGGAGCTCAGGGCGGGCTGCGTGTGGATCAACGACCACATCCCGATCATCAGCGAGATGCCCCACGGCGGGTACCGGGCGTCCGGCTTCGGCAAGGACATGTCCGCGTACTCCTTCGAGGAGTACACGCAGATCAAACACGTCATGTTCGACAACACGGCGGTGCCCCGCAAGGACTGGCACCGGACCATCTTCGGGGACCGACAGCGACAGCGGGCCGACTGACCCCCGGCCGCGCAGCCGCACAAAAGGATTCTTGTCACAAGGGCATCTCCCGAAAGGGCATCACGCGCATGGAGCAGTACGAGCCCGACCGCCTGTCCCCGGCCCAGGTGGCCGCCATGCGGCGCAGCCTCAGGAACGGCAGGGCCGCCATGACCCGGCGGTCCGTGCTGCGCGCCTCCGCGGGCGGCGCGTTGGCGATCGGCGGTCTCGGCGCGCTGAGCGCCTGCGGCATCCCCGCGGCCGGTAAAACCCAGGGCGGCGTCTCCGCGGACGACCACTCGGCGAAGGAGAAGACCGTCAACTTCTCCAACTGGACCGAGTACATGGACGTGGACAAGAGCGAGAAGCACCACCCCACGCTCGACCAGTTCACCGCCCGGACCGGCATCAAGGTCAAGTACACCGAGGACATCAACGACAACAACGAGTTCTTCGGCAAGATCAAGCCGCAACTCGCCGCCGGCCAGGACACCGGCCGCGACCTCATCGTCCTCACCGACTGGCTGGCCGGACGCCTCATCCGCCTGGGCTGGGTCCAGAAACTGGACGCGTCCAACCTCCCGCACGCCTACGCCAACCTGTCGGCCCAGTTCCGCAGCCCCGACTGGGACCCGGGCCGCGCCTACTCGTACGTGTGGCAGGGCATCTCGACGGTCATCGCCTACAACAAGAAGGCGCTCGACGGCGTGGAGGTGAAGTCCCTCTCCGATCTGCTCGACAACCCGAAGCTCAAGGGCCGGGTCGGCTTCCTGTCGGAGATGCGTGACAGCGTCGGGATGACCCTGCTCGACATGGGCAAGGACCCCGCGACCTTCACGGCGGACGACTACGACGCGGTGATCGCCCGCCTCCAGAAGGCCGTCGACAAGGGCCAGATCCGCCGCTTCACCGGCAACGACTACACCTCCGACCTCACCAGCGGCGACTTCGCGGCCTGTGTCGCCTGGGCCGGTGACGTGGTCCAGCTCAAGGCGGACAGCCCGGACATCGACTTCCTGATCCCGGACAGCGGCTACATGACGTCGACCGACAACCTGCTGATCCCCAACAAGGCCCGGCACAAGACGAACGCCGAACGGCTCATCGACTACTACTACGAGCCGAAACCGGCCGCCGAGCTCGCCGCGTACATCAACTACGTGTGTCCCGTCGACGGAGTCAAGCCCGAGCTGGCGAAACTCGACCAGGACGCGGCGAACAACCCGCTGATCATCCCGGACAAGGCCATGGCCGCGAAGTCCCACGCCTTCCGCTCACTGAGCTCGAAGGAAGACACCGAGTTCGAAGAGAAGTTCGCGAAGCTGACTGGGGCGTGATCACCGTGAAGAGCACCGACAAGACCGACCACGGCGGCGACGTCCGCCTCTCGGGCATAGCCAAGACCTACGGCTCCTTCACCGCCGTACACCCACTCGACCTGACCGTCCCGCACGGCTCCTTCTTCGCCCTGCTCGGCGCCTCCGGCTGCGGCAAGACCACCACCCTGCGCATGATCGCGGGCCTGGAGGAACCTTCCGCCGGCACGGTCTTCCTCGGCGATCAGGAAGTGACCGACCTGCCGCCGTACAAGCGGCCGGTGAACACCGTCTTCCAGTCCTACGCCCTCTTCCCGCACCTCGACATCTTTGAGAACGTCGCCTTCGGCCTGCGTCGGCGCGGCATCAGGTCGGTGAAGAAGCAGGTCGAGGAGATGCTCGACCTGGTCCAGCTCGGCGAGCAGGCACGCAAGAAGCCGCACCAGCTCTCCGGCGGCCAGCAGCAGCGCGTCGCGGTGGCCCGCGCGCTGATCAACACCCCCAAGGTGCTGCTCCTCGACGAGCCCCTCGGCGCCCTGGACCTCAAGCTGCGCCGCCAGATGCAGCTGGAGCTCAAGCGCATCCAGACCGAGGTCGGCATCACCTTCATCCACGTCACCCACGACCAGGAGGAGGCCATGACCATGGCCGACACGGTCGCCGTGATGAACGCGGGCCGCGTCGAACAGCTCGGCTCGCCCACCGACCTCTACGAGAACCCGAACACCACGTTCGTCGCCAACTTCCTCGGCACCTCCAACCTGATCGAGGCCGAGGTCGACGGCAGCGGCGACGACATCGTCCTCAAGGCGGGCGGCGGCAAGCTGGTCCTGCCTCAGGCGCGCTGCAGCGCACCGACGACGACCGGCGGCAGGGTGCTGGTCGGGATCCGCCCGGAGAAGATCTCCCTCACCCACGCCGACCAGGCGGGCGAGATACCCGAGGGCCGCAACCGGATCACCGGCACGATCGCCGACTCCAGCTTCATCGGCGTGTCCACGCAGTACGTCATCGACTCGCCCGTGTGCCCCGAGTTCGAGGTGTACGCCCAGAACATCGACCGCGACGCCCGGCTGGTGCCCGGCGCCGAGGTCGTCCTGCACTGGAACCCCGCGCACACCTTCGGGCTCGACGCGGCCCAGGACATCGACGCCGGCACCGACGCGGGCGTCGACACGGCGGAAGAGGCGGCCTGATGGCGACGCTCACCGAGGCGCCTCCCCTGGCGCCCGCTCCGCAGAACAAGCCCCCGCGCAAACGCGGGCGTCTCGTGCCGTACTGGCTCCTGCTGCCCGGCATCCTGTGGCTGCTGGTCTTCTTCGCGCTGCCGATGATCTACCAGGCCTCCACGTCCGTGCAGACGGGCTCCCTGGAGGAGGGCTACAAGGTCACCTGGCACCTCGCGACCTACTGGGACGCGCTGAGCGAGTACTGGCCGCAGTTCCTGCGCTCGGTCCTGTACGCCGGAGCCGCCACGATCCTGTGTCTGGCCCTCGGCTACCCGCTGGCCTATCTGATCGCCTTCCGCGCGGGCCGCTGGCGGAACCTGATCATGATTCTGGTGATCGCGCCGTTCTTCACCAGCTTCCTGATCCGCACGCTCGCCTGGAAGACGATCCTCGCGGACGGCGGCCCGGTCGTCGGGGCGCTCAACACGCTGCACGTCCTGGACGTCACCAACTGGCTCGGCTGGACCTCCGGCGACCGCGTGCTGGCCACGCCACTCGCCGTGGTCTGCGGTCTGACGTACAACTTCCTGCCGTTCATGATCCTGCCGCTGTACAGCTCACTGGAGCGCATCGACGGGCGCCTGCACGAGGCGGCGGGCGACCTGTACGCCAGGCCGTGGACCACCTTCCGCAAGGTGACCTTCCCGCTGTCGATGCCGGGTGTCGTCTCCGGCACGCTGCTGACCTTCATTCCGGCGGCCGGTGACTACGTCAACGCCGAACTGCTGGGCTCGACCGACACCCGCATGATCGGAAACGTCATCCAGACGCAGTTCCTGCGGATCCTGGACTATCCGACGGCCGCGGCCCTCTCGTTCATCCTCATGGCCGGAATTCTTCTCATGGTCACGTTCTACATCCGCCGGTCCGGGACGGAGGACCTGGTCTAAATGCCCTTCGTCACCTGGCTCAAGCGCCATCTGGTCGTCATCGCCGGACTGGTCACCCTCGGATATCTCCTGCTGCCCAACGTCGTCGTCACGGTGTTCTCCTTCAACAAGCCGAAGGGGCGCTTCAACTACGCGTGGCAGCAGTTCTCCACGGACGCGTGGAAGGACCCGTGCGGGGTCGCCGGCATGTGCGGTTCGCTGTCGGTCAGCCTCCAGATCGCCTTCTGGGCGACCATCGGCGCCACCGTCCTGGGCACCATGATCGCCTTCGCGCTGGTCCGCTACCGGTTCCGCGCCCGGGGCACCGTCAACTCGCTGATCTTCCTGCCCATGGCCATGCCCGAGGTCGTCATGGCGGCCTCGCTGCTGACCCTGTTCCTCAACCTGGGCGCGCAACTGGGCTTCTGGACGATCCTGATCGCGCACATCATGTTCTGTCTCAGCTTCGTCGTCGTCGCCGTCAAGGCGCGCGTGATGTCGATGGACCCGCGCCTGGAGGAAGCCGCACGGGACCTGTACGCCGGTCCCGCACAGACCTTCCTGCGGGTCACCCTGCCCATCGCGGCGCCCGGGATCGCGGCGGGCGCGCTGCTGTCCTTCGCGCTGTCCTTCGACGATTTCATCATCACGAACTTCAACGCGGGCTCGACCGTCACCTTCCCCATGTTCGTCTGGGGTTCGGCACAGCGCGGAACGCCCGTCCAGATCAATGTCATCGGCACGGCCATGTTCCTCGTCGCCGTGCTGCTCGTCCTGGCCTCGATGGTCGTCGGCAATCGCCGCAACAGGCAGAAGTCATAAGACCCCGTAGGGAGTTGGAATCATGGCCGCAGGAGCCATGAGCCGTTGGACCAGGTCACTTTCCGACGCCCAGCCGGTCCCGTACTGGCTGGACGACCCCGGCAGACCGCGCCCCGAGCCCGCGCTCACCGGCGTCGAGACCTGCGACCTGCTGGTCGTCGGCGGCGGCTACAGCGGACTGTGGACCGCGCTCCTCGCCAAGGAACGCGACCCCGGAAGGGATGTCGTCCTCCTGGAAGGCCGTGAGGTGGGCTGGGCCGCCTCCGGCCGCAACGGAGGCTTCTGCGCCGCCTCCCTCACGCACGGCCTGCCCAACGGACTGGCCCGCTGGCCGGGCGAGATCCACAAGCTCCAGGAACTGGGCGCCCGCAACCTCGACGAGATCGAGGAGTCGGTCGCCCGGCACGACCTCGACTGCGACTTCGAGCGCACCGGCGAGATCGACGTGGCGACCGAGCCGTACCAGGCGCGGGAACTGCGCGACTGGTACCAGGAGATGCGGCGCGAGGGCCTCGCCGAGGGCGTGGAGTTCCTGGACGCGGAGGCGGTACGGGACCAGGTGGCCTCCCCGACCTTCCAGGCGGGCCTCCACGACCGCCGGGGCGTGGCCATGCTCCACCCGGCGAAACTCGCCTGGAACCTGAAGCGGGCGTGTGTCCGGCTCGGCGTCCGCGTCCACGAGCACACCCCCGCCCTCACCCTGAAGCCGTACGGCGCCGGGATGGCCGTACACACTCCGTACGGCCAGGTCCGCGCCCGCAAGGTCGCGCTCGGCACGAACATCTTCCCCAGCCTGGTCAGGCGCGTGCGGGCGTACACGGTCCCGGTCTACGACTACGCGCTGATGACCGAGCCGCTGACCGCCGGCCAGCTGGCCTCGATCGGCTGGAAGAACCGGCAGGGGCTGGGGGACAGCGCCAACCAGTTCCACTACTTCAGGCTGTCGGCGGACAACCGCGTCCTGTGGGGCGGCTACGACGCGATCTACCCGTACGGCGGCCGGGTGCGCGCCGAGTTCGACGACCGCCCGCAGACCTACGCCAAGCTCGCCGGGCACTTCTTCACCTGCTTCCCGCAGCTGGAGGACGTCCGCTTCACCCACGCGTGGGGCGGCGCGATCGACACCTGCTCGCGCTTCTCGGCGTTCTACGGCACGGCCCACCACGGGAAGGTGGCGTACGCGGCGGGCTACACCGGCCTCGGCGTCGGGGCCACCCGTTTCGGGGCCCAGGTGATGCTGGACCTGCTGGCGGGGGAGTCCACGGAGCGCACCTCACTCGCGATGGTCCGCAGGAAACCGCTGCCGTTCCCGCCCGAGCCCTTCGCCTGGACGGGCATCGCCCTCACCAAGTGGTCGCTGGCCCGGGCGGACGCGCGCGGCGGCCGGCGCAATCTGTGGCTGCGCACGATGGACCGCCTGGGGCTGGGCTTCGACAGCTGACCCGAAGGAAGGGGTGGGCGATCCGTTTCACTCCAACGTGGCGCCGAAACCGGCGTAATGGATACCAAGGGCCGCCCTCTCTCTCGTGACGTGAACCGCGTCCACGGAGAAAGGGAGGTCCCTCATGACTGCGGCGAAGACGGCGGTGGACTGGCTCGTATCCGCCGCACCCGACCCCGAGGTCTGTCGCTGGGAGTGGGAACGCAGTCCCCTCGGGGTCGCCCTCCTGCCCGCCGGCCGGGCCTGGGACGTGCTGATCCTGCCGGGCGAACTCGGCTGTCCCACCCTTGACGTCGTCACCCGCGTCCTCGACCGGCCGGGTCCGGTGCTCGTCGACTCCGGCGACGCCCGGACGGGCTTCCTGGTCCCGCCGGGCACCGCGGACCGCTGGCTCGGCACGGGCATCCGTACGGCGGGCGCCGGGACCTGGATCGTCGTGCCGTACCCGGGGCGCTCGACCGGCAGGGTCCGCTGGCTGGTCACCCCCGACGGCTCCGGCACCCTCACCGACCCGGCTCTCCTCGAACTGGCCATGCACGAGGCGGCGGCGGACCTGGCGAGGGTGAGGAAGGACTAAGAGATGTCCCGGACGCGGCGGTCAGTACCCCGGCCGGCGGGGGTTCTCCGCCCCAGGAACAGCCACAGCGACGCGAGCAGCACCGTGCACAGGCACCAACTGGCCACGACGTCCAGTGGCCAGTGGTAGCCGTGGCGGACCAGGCCGAAGGAGACGCCCAGGACGAGCAGCGCGCAGGCGGCGAGGAGGACGTGACGGGCGGGGCCGCGCAGCCGGGGCAGCAGGAGCAGGGTCGCGGAGCCGTAGGCGAGGGCGGCCGTGGCGGTGTGGCCGGAGGGGAAGTAGCCGGTGGCGGGGGGTACGGCAGGGGTGCCCGGACGGGCGACGAGTTCCTTCAGCGGGACGATCAGGGCCGGGGCCAGCGCCATCAGGAGGGCGGCGACGGTGACCGACAGCCACCAGCGGTCTGTACCAGCGCGGCGGGAGCGCCAGGCGACCTGGACCAGTACGACGACCAGGACCGGGACCGCTACCTGGACATTGCCCAGGTCGGCGAGGAGTTGGGAGAAGCGGTCCGGGTGGACCAGGGCACGGCTGACGCGTTCGTCCACCCGCACCAGCGGGCCGTCGACGACGACCTGCCAGGTGATCAACGCGAAGAGGAGGGCCGGAAGCCCGAGCACCCCGAGAAGGAGGAAGGAGGCCGGCCGCCCCGGAACAGGGGGGGTGGTTCCGGGGCGGCCGATCGGATCGGATGGTCGCGCGCCCCGGGGGGTTTGGGGCGAGCGACTGTCCGATCGGTGAGGAGATCCGGAGCCAGAGGCCCCGTTTGTGTGCGCGAGGGCACGACCAGGTCGAAGCTGGGGAGGCCTCAACCTGAACTCGTCCGCGGTTTCCCGCGGACGGGGTGTATCTCTCATCTGGGTAGAACCTACGGCAGGGGGTGGGCGGAAGACAGGTGGAATCGAGTCCTGTCATCTACCTCGCACACTCTCTTCACACCGTCTGCCGTTGCTGCGATCAGGTGTGCGAGGCGACCGTCAGATGCGCGCGAAGGCCTGCTCGATGATGTCCAGGCCCTCGTTCAGCAGATCCTCGCCGATGACCAGCGGCGGCAGGAAGCGCAGCACGTTGCCGTAGGTGCCACAGGTCAGGACCAGCAGGCCCTCCTGGTGGCAGGCCTTGGCCAGCGCGGCCGTCGCGGAGGGGTTCGGCTCCTTCGTCGTACGGTCCTCGACCAGCTCGATGGCGATCATCGCGCCGCGGCCGCGGATGTCGCCGATGATGTCGAACTTCTCGGCCATGGCACCCAGACGGGCCTTCATCGTCGCCTCGATCGCCTTCGCCCGGGCGTTGAGGTCGAGCTCCTTCATCGTCTCGATCGAGCCCAGCGCGCCCGCGCAGGCGACGGGGTTGCCGCCGTAGGTGCCGCCCAGGCCGCCCGCGTGCGCGGCGTCCATGATCTCGGCGCGGCCGGTCACCGCGGCCAGCGGCAGACCGCCGGCGATGCCCTTCGCCGTGGTGATCAGGTCCGGGACGATGCCCTCGTCCTCGCAGGCGAACCACTGGCCGGTGCGGCAGAACCCGGACTGGATCTCGTCGGCGACGAAGACGATGCCGTTGTCGGTGGCGAACTGCCTGAGGGCGGGCAGGAAGCCGGTCGCCGGCTCGATGAAGCCGCCCTCGCCGAGCACCGGCTCGATGATGATCGCGGCCACGTTGTCCGGGCCGACCTGCTTGGTGATCTGGTCGATGGCCTGGGCGGCGGCCTCCGGGCCCGCGTTGTCGGGGCCGGTCGGCCAGCGGTAGCCGTAGGCCATCGGCATCCGGTAGACCTCGGGCGCGAACGGGCCGAAGCCGTGCTTGTACGGCATGTTCTTCGCGGTCAGCGCCATGGTGAGGTTCGTACGGCCGTGATAGCCGTGGTCGAAGACGACGACCGCCTGGCGCTTGGTGTACGCGCGGGCGATCTTGACGGCGTTCTCGACGGCCTCCGCGCCACTGTTGAACAGGGCGCTCTTCTTGGCGTGGTCACCCGGCGTGAGCTCGGCGAGGGCCTCGGCGACCTCCACGTACCCCTCGTACGGGGTGACCATGAAACAGGTGTGCGTGAAGTCGGCGAGCTGGGCGGAGGCCCGGCGTACGACGGCTTCGGCGGAGGCGCCGACGGAGGTGACCGCGATGCCGGAGCCGAAGTCGATCAGACGGTTGCCGTCGACGTCCTCGATGATCCCGCCACCCGCGCGGGCGGTGAACACGGGCAGCACGGAGCCCACACCGGCCGCGACCGCGGCGGTACGGCGGGCCTGCAGCTCCTGCGACTTCGGGCCGGGGATGGCGGTGACGACGCGGCGCTCCTGCGGAAGTGCGGTCATGAGAGCTCCCTGAAGATCTTGCGAACCGGAGATTCCGGGATGGGCGTCTTTCGGACGCTTGAGGTCTTTTCTCGAGGTCTTTTCTCGCAGGCTAGGACGGGGGACTGGGGGTGGGCATGCTCCATGTGGGCGGTTTCGGCGATGTCCATTGTCCGCCGTGGACATAGCGAGGGACATCGCGCTGGACACAGCGCTGGACCGGGCGGTGGACACAGCGGTGGACAAGGCGGCGGAACCGCTGAGCATCGGTCACCCGGCCGGGTAACCGTGAACTCCCCTTCCGGGGGCGTTAGATTGACTCGCTGATGGTGGACGGAACGGCTGGTCAAGGGGCGAGGGCGATGGACAGCGACGGGACGCACGACGCGCGGGGTACGCATGCGAACCCGGTGCCACGTCCCGCGGGGCCACCGGAGGTGCCCGCGATGCCACCGCGGCCTCCCGCGGGGCCGGGCGTGCCGCCGATGCCGGACGGGTCGGCCTTCCTCACCTGGCTGCGCACCCCCCGCCCGGAGGCGGCGCCGGGCATGTGGCGGTTCGGGCACCGGCCCCGCCCGGAGGAGGAGCCCGAGCAGATCCCGACGCGGCAGCTGCTCAGCGGCGCGCTGATCGCGTTCCTGGTGGGCTGGCTGGTCTGGTCCCTGCTGTGGAACGGCTACCTCGGCGGCTGGTGGGTGCTGCCCCTGGAACTGTTCACCCCGGACTCCTGGCGGCACAGTGACGACCGGGTCGGCAACGCGATCCTCTGGTACGGCTACTACGTCCTGATCGCCTTCACGATCATGCTCGTCGTCGGCCGTCTCGGCCGCTGGGGCGAGATCTGGCGCCGCTTCGGCCCACCCGCCTGGAACCGTGCCGTCCCGACGTCCGAACGAGTCCCCACCCCCGAGCAGGACCCCGCCGAGTGGCCCCAGCTGCGGGCCGCCGGCGCCGCCGACGCCGCCGAACGGCTCGCCGCCGAGGCCCGCGCCGGGCTGATGCGGGATGTCGACCACGCCCGGATCACCCGCGCCTGGCAGGGCGTACGCAGCGGCCGGCACAGCCTCGCCACCTTCACCGGCGCCGTCCTCCAGGAGGGAGCCCGCGCCTGCCCGCACCCCTCCGGCGAACGTGACCTGCCGACCCGGCTGGCCCACCACGACCTGGTCACCGGCCAGGTACGTCTGGGCACCACGGCCGACGACGCCCGCAACCCGTACGCCTACCGGGGCACCGGCCTCGGCCTGGGCCCCGACCTGCTCGGCACCTCGCTGCTCGCCGTCGGACCGGCCGGCTCCGGCAAGACCGGGACCGTCGTGCGTCCGCTCGCCGAGTCCCTGTGCCTGCACGCGCTGGCCGGCCGGGCGGCCGTCGTCGTGGTCGGCGCCGCGGGCGCGGGGCTCGGCCCGGCCGACTCCTACGACGTCGTCGTACAGATCGGGAACCCGGACTCCGTGTACGACCTCGACCTGTACGGCGGGACCAGCGACCCGGACGAGGCGGCGGCCGTGCTCGCCGAGGCGCTCGTCGGAGACCTCGCCGAACCTCACCAGGGCGGCGACACCCGCCGGTCCACCACCGTCCTGGCCCAGCTCCTCGGACCGTTCCGCGCGGTCCACGGACGCTTTCCCTCCGTACCGGAGCTGCGGCAGCTCCTCGACGGCGCCGCGGCACCCCTGGCCGCGCTGCGCCAGGGGCTCCAGGACGCCGGGCAGGAGTCACTGCTGCGTGAACTGGACGCGCGGGAGCGGCAGATGAGCCACCCGGGGGACGTCGGCGGGGTCCTCGCCGACCGGGTCGCGCTGCTCGACCGGCCGGCCTTCGCCGGGTTCTTCGACACCTCCGGACAGTCCCGGCCCTTCTCGCTGAAGGCGGTGGACCACCCGGTGCGGGTGCGCGTCGACCTGCCCCAGCGCGGGCACGCCGACGCCTCGAAGATGCTGGCGCGGCTGGTCCTGGCACAGTTCACGGCGAGCGTCGCGGTACGGGAGGACCGGTCGCTGTTCGCCTGCCTGGTGCTCGACGACGCGACCGGCGTGGTGACACCCGAGGCGGTGCGGGGCATCCAGCGGCTGCGGTCCGGCAACGCCGGGGTCGTGCTGACCCTGCGCACGCTGGACGACGTGCCGAGGCCGCTGCGCGGGCCGCTGCTCGGGGCCACCGGCTGCCGGATGGCGCTGTCCGGGCTCACTCCGTGGGACGGGCAGGACTTCGCCGAGGTGTGGGGCAAGGAGTGGATCGACGCCACCGACGTCACGGACCGGCAGATCATCGCCGAGACCCCGGCCGGCAAGGCGCTCCACATGGTCCGACGGGTGATCACCGGCAAGGCGCCGACCGCGCGGGCCGTGACCGTGCGGCAGGTCGAGCGGGAGCGGTGGTCCGCGTCCGAACTGGCGCACGGGGTACCGCCGGGGCACGCCGTGCTGTCGCTGACGAATGTGAAGGGGGAGCACGCGCCGCCGCTGCTGGTCGATCTACGGGGCTGAGGTGACGCGCCGACCGTACAGTGAGGCAGAATCACCATAGGTCGTTCATACACGGCGGCCAAAAGATCACAAAGATCACAACGGTCACACATACTTGAAGGCCTCATGCCCCCGACGCTCGCCTCGCTCGTCCATCACTCCGCGCTCAAGCTCACCGTGCGCGCGGGCGGCGATCGCCTGGACGTCCCGGTCCGCTGGGCCCACGCAAGCGAACTCGCCGACCCCGTGCCCTACATGGAGGGCGGGGAACTGCTGCTGATCACCGCGCTGAAGCTGGACGCCGAGGACCCGGAGACCATGCTCGGTTACGTGCGGCGGCTGGTCGGGGCGGGCGTCGCCGGGCTCGGGTTCGCCGTCGGGGTCAACTACGAGGAGATTCCCAAGGCGCTGGTCGAGGCCGCCGAGCAGGAGGGGCTGCCGCTGCTGGAAGTGCCGCGGCGCACCCCGTTCCTCGCCATCAGCAAGGCCGTCTCGGCGGCGATCGCGGCCGACCAGTACCGGGCGGTGACCGCGGGCTTCGCCGCGCAGCGCGAACTGACCCGGCAGACCCTCAACGACGGCCCGGAGGGACTGCTCGCCGCGCTCGCCTCCCAGGTGGACGGATGGGCGGCGCTCTACGACGCCTCGGGCGCCGTCGTCGCCACCGCGCCGGAGTGGGCGGGCCGTCGCGCCGCCCGGCTGACCGCGGACGTCGAGCGGCTGCGGGAGCGGCCCGCGCCCGCCTCGTCGGTGGTGGGCGGCCCCCCGCACGAGGACCGGATCGAACTGCACTCGCTGGGCACCGGCCGTCGGCCACGGGCCGCGCTGGCCGTGGGCACCGCCGCCGCGCTCGGTACGGCCGAGCGGTACGCCCTGCACTCGGCCATCGCCCTGCTGACGCTCACCACGGAACGCTCGCGGTCCCTGCACGCGGCCGAGCAGCGGGTCGGGGCGGCGGTGCTGCGCATGCTGCTCGCCGGTGAGCCCGACCACGCGCGGGCGGTCGCCGGGGACCTGTACGGGGAGTTGCTCGACGCGCCGTTCCGGATGATCGTCGCCGAGTCGGCCTCCGCCGCGTCGGCCGCGCGGGTGCAGGCCGACAGTCACGCGCGGGTCCCGCTCACCAAGTCCACGGCGGCGACGCTGGCCGCCGCCGACGGCCAGGGCGATCCGCTGGGGTCGCTCACCGAGGTCCTGGAGTCGGCGGCCGCGCGGTCCGGGGAGACGGTGCTGGTCGTGCCCCAGGGGGACGGCGAGGGGAAGCGGCTGGTGGCGCTGGCCGCGGACCGGGGCGCGGCGGTGGCCGCGTGCGCGGAGTACGCGACGGCGCTGGAGGCCGCGCGGGAGGGCGGCGACGCGGCGGCGGAGCAGACGGCCGGCGCGGGACCCGGACCCGGTTCCGGATCCGCAGCGGGGACCGTCGGGCACGAGGACGAGCTGGTCGTCGGGATGTCGGCGCCGGCCGGGCCGATCGCGGCCGCCGCCGCGTACAAGCAGGCCGAGCAGGCGTTGTCGGTGGCTCGGCGGCGGGGGTGGGTGTGTGTCGAGCACGAGCAGATGGCGGCGGGCTCGGTGGTGCCGCTGCTCGCGGACGACGCCGTGAAGGCCTTCGCGGACGGCTTGCTGCGGGCCCTGCACGACCATGACGCCCGGGGCCGGGGCGACCTGGTGGCCTCCCTGCGGGCGTGGCTGTCGCGGCACGGCCAGTGGGACGCGGCTGCCGCGGACCTGAAGGTCCACCGGCACACCTTGCGGTACCGGATGCGGCGGGTGGAGGAGATCCTGGGACGGTCACTGGACGACCCGGACGTGCGGATGGAGCTGTGGCTGGCACTGAAGGCGACGTCGTCGGAGTAGGCGCGGGGGTGCGGGTGCCGTTGCCAGGGCTCTGCCCCGGGCCCCCGTTTCGCCCACCACGCCCACCCGTCTTGGTCGGGCAGTCAAGTGGTCCTCCAAAGCCGGGTCCGCCGGTGACGTGCGCCTCTCGACCACCGAGTCGGGTGGCGGGTGGGCATAGGCCGGGGGTCTGATGGCGGAGCCCCCAGGGACACCCGCCCCCACCCTGCCAAACCGGAGTACTACCACACGCCACCACTACACCTCGGCCAACCACAGTCCACCCGCCCCCGTCCTACCGTGGAACGCATCGCACCACCCACCCCCAACGCGGAAGGGCCGGGACTCGCACATGCCCAACGACACTGTGGTGGCCACCCACGCTTTCTGGCTCGCCGGCCGTCAGGCCACCGGCGAGGACACCTTCGCCGTCACCTCCCCGTGGGACGGCCGTCTCGTCGGCGAGGTCGCCCTGCCGACCGACGCCCAGATCGAAGAGGCCGTGGCCGCCGCGTACGCCGTCCGCGAGGACTTCGCCGCCACCCCGGCCCACGTACGCGCCGCCGCCCTCGACCACGTCAGCAGGCGGCTCGTCGAACGCACCGAGGAGATCGCCCAGCTGATCTCCGCCGAGAACGGCAAGCCGCTCAAGTGGGCGCGCGGCGAGGTCGGGCGGGCCGTCTCCGTCTTCCGCTTCGCGGCCGAGGAGGCCCGGCGCTTCAACGGCGGCGAGGCCCAGCGGCTGGACACCGACGCCGGCGGCCAGGGGCGCCTCGCCCTCACCCGCCGCTTCCCGAAGGGCGTCGTGCTCGGCATCGCGCCCTTCAACTTCCCGCTCAACCTGTGCGCCCACAAGGTCGCCCCGGCGATCGCGGCCGGCGCGCCGATCATCCTGAAGCCGGCGCCCGCCACCCCGCTCTCCGGTCTGGTCATCGGCGAGCTGCTGGCCGAGACCGACCTCCCGGCCGGCTCCTGGAGCGTCCTGCCCGTCCCGAACGACCGGATGCCGGCCCTCGTCCAGGACGAGCGGCTCCCCGTGATCTCCTTCACCGGCTCCGAGAAGGTCGGTTACGCGATCATGGACTCGGTGCCCCGCAAGCACTGCACCCTGGAACTCGGCGGCAACGGCGCCGCGGTCGTCCTCGGCGACTACGCCTCCGACGCCGACCTCGACTGGGCCGCCACCCGTATCGCCACCTTCTCCAACTACCAGGGCGGCCAGTCCTGCATCTCCGTGCAGCGGGTGATCGCGGACGCCTCCGTGTACGACCGTCTCCTGCCGCGGGTCGTCGCCGCCGTCGAGGCCCAGGTCACCGGTGACCCGAGCGACGACAAGACCGACGTCGGGCCGCTGGTCAGCGAGGACGCGGCGAAGCGGGTCGAGGCGTGGGTGCGGGAGGCCGTCGAGGCCGGGGCCCGGCTCCTGACCGGCGGCGAGCGGGACGGCGCCTCGTACGCGCCGACCGTCCTGACCGACGTACCGGCCGACACGACCATCTCCTGCGAGGAGGTCTTCGGGCCCGTCCTCACCATCCGGAAGGTGGACGGGGAGGCGGAGGCCTTCGCCGCCGTCAACGACTCCAAGTACGGCCTCCAGGCGGGTGTGTTCACCCACGACCTCCAGGCCGCCTTCCGCGCCCACCGCGCGCTGGAGGTCGGCGGTGTCGTCATCGGCGACGTGCCGTCCTACCGCGCCGACCAGATGCCGTACGGCGGCGCCAAGCAGTCCGGAGTGGGCCGCGAGGGCGTGAAGTTCGCGATGGACGACTACACCTACGAGCGGGTCCTGGTGCTGACGGGCCTCGCCCTGTGAGCCGAGCGCCCCGCTGAGACACGGGACCCCCTCGTCAGTCCCCGAAGGGGCCCGGCACCGAAGCCTTCCGGTGCCGGGCCCCTTCTCTGTGCCGGCGTCCTCCGGACCCTCAACCGGAGAAGCCGACGTGCGCGAGCCGCAGAGCGCCGCGCAGTCTGAGGTGGACGTCCCGCACGCCCTCGGCGGTCATCGCGGCGCCCAGGGTGGTGTAGTCGTAGGGGCCGCTCCCGGGCGCCTCCGCCGTGAGGACGGCCCCCGAAGGGCCGCCGTCGAGGGAGATCTCCACCGTGCCCTCGCCCGCCACGGACACGGTCACCGCTGTCGCTCCGGCGCCGAAGTCGCAGGAACGGTAGACCAGTTCACCGGTGCGGCCCGGCGCCGCCGTCACCACGTCGCCGCGCTCCTTCGTGCGGTCGACGATGTCCACGCCGCTCTGCTCGTCGAAGTCGGCCGCGTCCAGGCCCCGTTCGAGCACGGCACGCGGGGTGGCGGGCTCGCCGTCGAGACGCACCGTCGTACGCAGTCGGACGTCCTCGCTGGAAGCGCCGGCCATGAGCTCGTAGTCCCCCGGCTCCAGCCGCGGGCGGCCCTGCGCCACGTCCCAGAACTCCAGGGCGGACAGCGGGACGTCGAAGGAGAGGTCCGTCCGCTCGCCGGGTGCGAGCGTCACCCGGCGGTGCGCCACCAGCTCGCGGCGCGGGCGGGGGACGGACGGGTCCACGGCGCGGGTGTAGAGCTGGGCCACCTCGTCGGCCGTCACCTCACCGGTGTTGGTGACCGTGAAGGAGACATGCAGGGCCTCGGCGGCGACCCGCACCGCCAGATCGCCGTAGGAGAAGGACGCGTACGACAGTCCGTGGCCGAACGGGAACAGTGGCGTGCCCTCGAAGTAGAGGTACGTCTGGCGGCCGCCGATCACGTCGTAGTCGAGCAGACCGGGCAGGTCGGCGTCGTCGGCGTACCAGGTCTGCGGGAGCCGGCCCGCCGGCGAGACGTCGCCGGCCAGCACCCGGGCCAGCGCGGTGCCGGCCGCCTGACCGCCGTGCGCCGTCCACAGCACGGCGGGCAGGGCCGCGGTGTCGAGGGCGTACGGGTAGGCGGAGGTCAGCGCGAGCACGGTGTCCGGGTTTGCCGCACGGGCGGCGCGCAGCAGCCGCTCCTGCTGGGCGGGCAGCCGCAGGGTCGTGCGGTCCTCGGTCTCGCGGCCGTTGATGTGCGGGTCGTTGCCCGCGACCACCAGCACCACGTCGGCCTCCGCCGCGACCCGGGCCACCGCGTCCTCGCCGCTTTCGACGACCACGACCTCGAAGGTTTCCGGGTTCCCGTCGGCAACCCTTGCTCCGTCGGCGGCGACCGACACATGGCGACCCGTGCCGACGTGCCTGAGGAGGTGTCCGTTCCCGTGGGATTCACGCGGTTCCAGCCGGAACGTCTCCTGGACGACCCAGCCTCCCGGCTGGTCGGCGGAGGCCCGCAGCCGGCCGTCCTCGGCGACCGAGATGTAGCGGCCGTCGGGCGCGCGCAGGGTCAGCACACCCTCGCCCCAGTCGACGAGCGCGAGCTCGGTGCCGGCCGCGTCGGTGGTGAGCGCGGGCAGGTCCGTGCGGCCCGCGAGCAGCGCCGGGTCCAGGGCGCCCTGGGCGCCGCGCGCCTCGTCAAAGGCGCCCTCGGCCTCGGGCACGTGCAGAAACGTACCGGCGGAGGTCTTCAGCAGGACCCGGTCCACGCCCTCCGCGAACTGGACGCGCTCGGCGTCGAACCGCTCGTACAGGCCCGCAAGCGGGGTCGAGCGGTGGATGAGGGTGCCGCTGTACCAGTCGAGCTTGCACTCGTCGGCGAGCAGACCGACCACCGCGATCCGGGTGCCCGGGGCCAGCGGCAGCACGCCGTCGTTCTTCAGCAGCACCACCGCCTGCTCGGCGGCCTCCTGGGCGAGCGCGCGATGCTGGGGGGTGTCGAAGTCGCGGACGTCCGCGTACGGGTCGTCGTGCGGGTCGAACTCGCCGAGCCTGAAGCGGACGGAGAGCTGGCGGCGCACCGCCGCGTCGATGTCGGCCTCCGTCAACAGGCCCTGCTCCAAGGCACCTTGGATGCGCTGGACGATCTGCGAACTGTCCGTGCCGTGATCGGTGAAGCTGTCCACCCCGGCCAGCAGCGCGGCCGCGGTCGCCTCCTCGTGGGTGTCGAAGTAGTGCTCCGAGTCGACCAGGTTGGTGGGCGCGCCCGCGTCCGAGCAGACCAGCAGCTCCTCGTCGGTCCAGGTGCGCAGGTGCTCGCGCAGATGGGGCGAGACATGGTTCGGGCGGCCGTTGACCAGGTTGTACGCCGGCATCACCCCGGCCGTGGCGCCCGCCTCGACCGTCTCGCGGAACGCCCGCAGGTCGTACTCGTGCAGCACCCGCGGGCGAACCGAGCTCGACGTGGTGGCGCGGTCGGTCTCGTTGTTGTGCGCGAGCCAGTGCTTGAGGACCGGCGCGGTGCGCCAGTACGTCGGATGGTCGCCGCGCAGACCCCGCGTGTACGCGGTGGCGATGGCGGAGGTGAGTTTCGGGTCCTCCGAGTAGCCCTCCTCGTTACGGCCCCACAGCGGGTGCCGGAGCAGGTTCACCGTCGGCGCCCAGACGTTGAGACCGACCCGGTCGTCGCGGGCGCGCATCGCGCGGGTCTCCTCGGCCACGGCCTCGCCGACCCGTCGTACGAGATCGGTGTTCCAGGTCGCGCCGAGGCCCACGGCCTGCGGGAACACCGTCGCCGGGCCCATCCACGCCACGCCGTGCAGTGCCTCCTGGCCGGTGCGGAAGGCGGCGATGCCGAGCCGCTCGACGGGCGGGGCGAACTGGTGCAGGAAGCCGACCCTCTCGTCGAGGGTCAGCCGCGACAGCAGGTCGTCGATGCGCTTCGCGAACGGCAGGGCCGGATCGCGGAAAGGCGGCGTAGGCGGCGTTTGTGCGGTCACGTGGGGTTCCCCTTGCGATGGAGCGGCGGGCGCTTTCGAAGCGCTTCGATGCTCATTCGGCGCGGGGGTGGGTGTCAAGACATCCCGGGGCGGCAAGTCCGGCCTGCCACCGACATTTCAAGTCACGTAAGACCTCGGTTGTTTCCTCCACGCCAGGCAGGAATCTTGGGGACGACCCTTGTGCACCCCTGGGTGTTCACTTAATCTCGCAGCAACATCGAAGCGCTTCGACTACGTCGATCACGAGGTCTGCCCGCCGGACGGTGCGCAGCCCACCGGGGATCAGGGAACCGCTTCGGCTCAGCCAGTTCCACTCAAGACACCGCAGCCGACGGCTCCACCGCCGGGTGTCCTGGTGCGCCATGAAGGGTTGACGCAATGACGCCGAACGCCGCCTCCGAGTCCTCCGCACCCAGCCGGAGAAGCTTCCTCGCCTCCACGGCGGTCGCCGCCGCCGCGGTGGCGGGCGGGATGCCGCTGCTGTCCGCCTGCGGCGGTTCGGACGGCGGGTCGCGCGACGGCACGACCTCGGGGAGGGACGCCAAGAAGCTCCTGCCGACGTACGTGGCCAGCAACGTGGTGAAGCCTGACATCCCGTCCAAGAACGGTTCGTCGATGGGCTTCACCACCAAGCTCGACGTGGACACCCTCAAGACCTCGGTGGCGAAGAAGCTCGGCAAGGGCGGCGACGTCACCATCATGTCGCCGTTCTGGGGCTCGCCGCCGAAGCAGAACAACACCTACTACACGTCGATGAACGACCTGATCGGCGTCGACGTCAAGTGGCGGAACCAGGACGGCAACACCTACGACCAGAAGCTCGGCGCGGTCCTCGCATCGAGCGACGTACCGGACGTGGTCGTCGTCCCCAGCTGGAACATGATGGGCAAGATACCCAGCGCCATCATCGGCAAGTTCGCCGACCTGGGCCCGTACCTGTCGGGGGACAAGGTCAAGGAGTACCCCAACCTCGCGGCGATCCCGAGTGACGCCTGGCAGCGTTCCATCTTCGGCGGCAAGCTGATGGGCCTGCCCCAGCCCGCCCCGTCCGTCCCGACCATCGTGCCCCTCTACCGCCAGGACCTCTTCGACAAGGAGGGCTACGAAGTCCCCCGTTCCGCCGACGAGTTCATGGCGCTGTGCAAGGACATCACCAACGCCAGGGCCAAGCGGTGGGCCTGCGGTGACATGAAGTGGACCGCGATGAACACCTTCGGGGTGCTCGGCGGAGGGGAGAAGCCCCTGTGGTGGAACCTGGTCGACGGCAAGCTGATCAACCGCATCGAGACCCCGGAGTACCTGGAAGCCATCGAGTGGACGCGCAAGTTGTTCGCCGCCGGAGTCGTCCACCCCGACTTCAAGCTGGGCAAGAGCCAGGCCACCGACCCCGCCCCCAAGTTCGCCGCCGGCGAGTTCCTGATCTGGAACAACAACATCGTCAACTGGTACGGCCAGCAGGCCTCCCAGGCCACCCAGAACCCCGACTTCAAGATTTGGGGCATGGACCTGTGGAACCACGACGGCGGTGACCCGACGCTGTACGCCCAGAACCCGGCCGGCATCTTCGCCTTCGTCAACAAGAAGGCCTCCGAGTCCGTCATCCACGACGTCCTGGCGGTCGCCAACGTCACCGCGGCGCCGTACGGCACCAAGGAGTGGATGATGACCAACTACGGCGTCGCGGGCACCCACTACACGATCAAGGACGGCGTCCCCGTCAAGAACGACAAGGGCAACAACGAGGTTCTCAACGCCTTCGTCATGGTGGCGAGTCCCGCCGCGACCACCGCCCACCCCGACTTGCCCGACTACACCAAGGGCATGGTCGAGTGGGAGCAGCGGACGGGCGCCTTCACCAAGAAGTCGTCCTTCTGGGGCCTGCAGATCACCGAGCCCTCCCGCTGGACCAACCTCGCCAACAACTTCGAGCAGCTCGAGGACGACATCATCCGCGGGCACAAGAAGATCAGCGACATGCAGCAGGCCGTCTCCGACTGGAAGAGCAAGGGCGGCGACAAGCTGCGCGACTGGTACAAGAAGCTCCTCGACGAGAACGGCTCGGCGGCGAGCTGAGAAGGCTCTGAGGCAAGGAGAACAACCGTGTCCCACAGCACGGTGCCTCGGAGCGGTACCGAGGCCGGCACACCGGTGACCACCCCGGTGGCGTCCGACGACGCCACCGGCGCCCAGAAGGCGCAGCGCTCGGGCAAGCTGAGTCTGAGGCTCAGGTTCAGACGCGACCGGGTCCTGATCCTCATGACGCTCCCGGCCGTCCTGCTGGTCCTGGTCTTCAACTACCTGCCGATCCTCGGCAACGTCGTCGCCTTCCAGGACTACGACCCCTACATCAGCGACAACGGCATCGTCTCCATCCTGCACAGCCCCTTCGTGGGCCTGGAGAACTTCCAGCGGATCTTCGAGGACTCGGCCTTCTGGAACGCCGTGCAGAACACGCTGGTCCTGTTCTTCGTCCAGCTGGTGCTGTTCTTCCCGATCCCGGTCCTGCTCGCGCTGCTCATCAACAGCGTGATCCGGCCCCGGGTCCGGGCCGTCGCGCAGGCGGTTCTCTACCTGCCGCACTTCTTCTCCTGGGTGCTGGTCATCGCCGTCTTCCAGCAGATGTTCGGCGGCGCGGGAATGCTCTCCCAACTGCTGCGGCAGAACGGCTACGACGGCCTCGACATCATGACCAACCCGGACACCTTCGCCTTCCTGCTCACCGCGCAGAGCGTGTGGAAGGACGCCGGGTGGGGGATCATCGTCTTCCTCGCCGCGCTGGCCTCGGTGCCGACCGACCACTACGAGGCCGCCGCGATGGACGGCGCCGGACGCTGGCGCCGCATGTGGCACGTCACACTCCCCGCCCTGCGTCCGGTGATCGCCCTCCTGCTCGTGCTGCGCGTCGGCGACGCCCTGACCGTCGGCTTCGAACAGATCCTGCTGCAACGCGACGGCGTCGGAACGGGCGCGGGTGAGGTCCTCGACACCTTCGTGTGGTGGAACGGCGTACGCAACCAGGACTTCGGCTACGCGGCCGCCGCCGGCCTGATCAAGGGCGTGGTCAGCATCGGTCTGGTCCTCGCCGCGAACAAGATCGCCCATCTGATGGGCGAGCAGGGGGTGTACGAGAAGTGACGTCCGTGATGTGGGAGCCGGGCCAGGACACCGGGCCGGCCGAGCGGAAGGCGCCCCGCTGGTGGTCCGCGCCCGAACGCCCGGCCTGGGAGGAAGAACCCTCGAAGGCCGGCCTCGCGGGCAAGGGCATCGCCCTGACGATCGCCTGCCTCGCGGTCGTCTTCCCGCTGTGGATCGTGATCGTCACCAGCCTCTCCTCGCGGAAGACCATCGACGAGGCGGGCGGCCTCGTGATGGTGCCCAAGGGCATCACCTTCATCGCCTACCGGGAACTGCTCAGCGGCGGCCAGGTCACCCGCGCCACGATCGTCAGCCTCCTCGTCACCCTGTTCGGCACGCTGTTCTCGATGGCGGTGTCCGTCCTGTGCGCCTACGGCCTGTCCCGCCGCGGATCCCTCGCCCACCGCTGGATCCTGATGACGATGCTGGCGACCATGTTCTTCAGCGCCGGCCTCATCCCCACCTATCTGCTGGTGCAGTCCCTCGGCCTGACGGACAGCTATCTCGCGCTGATCCTGCCGAGCGCGCTGAGCGTCTTCAACATTTTGGTGCTGCGCAGTTTCTTCATGGGGATCTCGCAGGAACTCATCGACGCCGCGCGCATCGACGGCGCCGGGGACTTCCGGGTCCTGTGGCAGATCGTCATGCCGCTGTCCCGGGCGGTCCTCGCGGTGATCACGCTGTTCTACGCGGTCGGCTACTGGAGTGCCTGGTTCAACGCCTCGCTCTACCTGAACGACCAGGACATGATGCCGTTGCAGAACGTCATGATCCAGCTGGTGCAGAAGCAGGAGCCCCCGGTGGGACTCGGCCAGGCCATCAAGACCGGGCAGCTCTCGGGGCTGGCCATACAGATGGCGGTCATGGTGATGGCGCTGCTTCCGGTCGCCGTGCTGTCTCCCTTCGTCCAGAAGCACTTCAAGAAGGGGATGCTGACGGGCGCGGTGAAGGGGTGACTGGTTCGCCTCATCAGTGGGGTGCGTCGGCCGACTGGCGGCTGCGGGTCGTACGTGGCTTGTCGCGCCCACGCGGCGGAGCCGCATATCGATGCAGCCCCGCGCCCCTAGGTCGGCAAGCTGCGGGCAGTTGTGCCGCTGGGGCGGCACGGGTGGGCGCGGCGGCACCCCGCCAGCGCCGGCGAGCGAAACCCACCCCCCGGCCCAAAGCATCCCCGCACCCACTCATCCACCCCGAGGTACCCCCATGCACGTCACCCGCCGCACAGTCATCGCCGGCACCGCCGCTGCAGCCGCACTCGCAAGCCTCCCCGCGGTGCAGGCCCGCGCGGCCACCGTCGCCGCCCCCGCCTACCGCTGGCGCACCGCCGTCATCGGCGGCACCGGGTTCGTCACCGGCGTCCTCTTCCACCCCTCCGTACGCGGTCTCGCCTACGCCCGTACCGACATCGGCGGCGCCTACCGCTGGGACGACCGGGCCGCACGCTGGACCCCGCTGACCGATCACCTCGGCTGGGACGACTGGAACCTCCTCGGTGTCGAGGCCGTCGCCGTCGACCCCGCCCACCCCGACCGTGTCTACCTCGCCCTCGGCACCTACGCCCAGCCCTGGGCCGGCAACGGGGCGGTCCTGCGGTCCGAGGACCGGGGTGCCACCTGGGCTCGAACCGATCTCGGTGTGAAGCTCGGCGGCAACGAGGACGGCCGGGGCGCGGGGGAGCGGCTGCTCGTCGACCCGCGGGACAGCGACACCCTGTGGCTGGGCACCCGGCACGACGGGCTGCTCAAGTCCACCGACCGGGGCGCCACCTGGGCGGCCGTCGGCGGCTTCCCGGGCACGCCGAGCGCGAACGGCCAGGGCGTCACCCTGCTCGTCGCCGCCGGTCGCACCGTCTACGCCGGCTGGGGCGACTCCGACGGCTCGGCAGGCTCCCCGAACCTCTACCGGACCGCCGACGGCAGCACCTGGGAGGCCGTCCCCGGGCAGCCCTCCGGCACCGCCGCCAAGGTCCCGATCCGGGCCGCGTTCGACCGCCACACCCGCGAGCTGTACGTGACGTACGCCGACGCGCCCGGACCGAACGGCCAGTCCGACGGCAGCGTCCACAAGCTGCGCACCGCCGACGGGAAGTGGACCGAGGTCACGCCGGTGAAGCCGGGCGGGACCACGAGCGACGGCTCCGCCGACACCTTCGGCTACGGCGGGGTCGCCGTCGACGCCCGCCGCCCCGGAACGCTCGTCGTCTCCACCAACAACCGCTGGGCCGCCATCGACACCCTGTACCGGACCACGAACGGCGGCCGCACCTGGACATCCCTGAAGGACACGGCGGTCCTCGACGTCTCCGAGACGCCGTTCCTCACCTTCGGCGCCGACCAGCCCAAGTTCGGCTGGTGGATCCAGGCCGTCGCCGTGGACCCGTACGACTCGAAGCACGTCGTCTACGGCACCGGCGCCACCCTCTACGGCACCCGGGACCTCACACACTGGGCGCCGCAGATCCGTGGCCTGGAGGAGACCTCCGTACGCCGGCTGATCTCGCCCCCGACCGGGAAGGCGCACCTGCTCAGCGGCCTCGGGGACGTCGGCGTGATGTACCACGAGCGGCTCACGGCCTCGCCGTCACGGGGCATGGCGGGCAACCCCGTGTTCGGATCGGCGACGGGACTCGCCCAGGCCGCGGGCAGACCGTCGTACGTCGTCCGCACGGGCTTCGGCGACCATGGCAACGGGGCCTACTCGAACGACGGCGGCAGGTCCTGGGCGCCCTTCGCGGCCCAGCCCGCCCTCGCCAAGGACGCACCGGGGCCGATAGCCACCAACGCCGACGGCAGTGTGCTGCTGTGGACCTTCGTGCACTGGGACGGCACCAAGTACCCGGCCCAGCGCTCCACGGACAACGGAGCGACCTGGTCCGAGGTCTCCACCTGTCCCAAGGGCGCCACCCCGCTCGCAGACCCGGCCGACCCGACGCGTTTCTACGCGTACGACACCGACACCGGGACCCTGTTCGCCAGCACGGACGGCGGCCTTACCTTCACCAGGCGGGCGAGTGGACTGCCCTCGGGCGACAGCCAGTTCCAGCTGGCCGCGGCCCCGGGGCGCTCGGGCGACCTGTGGCTGAGCACCAAGGAGAACGGCCTCCACCGGTCAACCGACGGCGGAGCGACGTTCACCAGGCTCACCAGCTGCCGGGCCTCGCACACCCTCGCCTTCGGCAAGGCCGCCGACGGCGCCGACTACCCGGCGGTCTACCAGGTCGGCTCCACGGAGGCGATCACCGCCGTGTACCGCTCCGACGACTGCGCGAAGACCTGGGTGCGCGTCAACGACGACCGGCACCAGTGGGGCTGGACCGGCGCGACCATCGCCGCCGACCCGCGGCTGTACGGCCGCGTCTACGTCGCCACCAACGGCCGGGGCATCCAGTACGGAGAGCCCGTCTGATGCCGAACCTGGACGACGCGACCCACGGCCGCATCCTCTACGGCGGCGACTACAACCCCGAGCAGTGGCCCGAGGAGACCTGGCAGGAGGACGTCCGCCTCATGAAGGCGGCCGGCGTCAACTCCGTCACCCTCGGCGTCTTCTCCTGGGCGAAACTCGAACCCCGCCCCGGGGAACGGGACTTCGGCTGGCTGGACCGGCTGATGGACCTGACGCACGACCACGGCATCGGTGTCGTCCTGGCCACCCCCACCGCCTCCCCGCCGCCGTGGATGGGCCACCTGCACCCCGACACCCTGCCCGTCGACCAGGACGGCCGCACCGAGTGGTGGGGCGGACGCCAGCACTTCTCGCACTCCAGCGCCACCTACCGCCGCTACGCCGCCGCCATCACCGAGGACCTCGCCGCCCGCTACGGCGCCCACCCGGCCCTCACGATGTGGCACATCAACAACGAGTACTGCACCTACGACTGGAGCGACGAGGCCGCCACCCGCTTCCGGGGCTGGCTCCGGGACAGGTACGGCACCCTCGACGCCCTCAACGAGGCCTGGGGCACCGCGTTCTGGAGCCAGGGCTACGGCGACTGGGCCGAGATCCACACGCCCCGCCACGCCCACTACATGAAGAACCCGAGCCAGGTGCTGGACTTCAGGCGGTTCACGTCCGACATGCTCCTGGAGTGTTACGTGGCCGAGCGCGACATCGTCCGCCGGGCCACCCCGCACCTCCCGGTCACCAGCAACTTCATGCCGCTGTGGGTGGGCCAGGACGCGTGGCGCTGGGCGGAGGAGGAGGACGTCGTCTCGGTCGACCTCTATCCCGACCCGCGTGATCCGCTCGGCGCGCAGAACGGCGCCCTCATCCAGGACATGACCCGTTCGCAGGCCCACGGCCCCTGGATGCTGATGGAACAGGCCGCCGGTCCGGTCAACTGGCGGGGCGTCAACCACCCCAAGCCGCGCGGCCTCAACCGGCTCTGGTCGCTCCAGGCCGTGGCCCGGGGCGCGGACGCCGTCTGCTACTTCCAGTGGCGGCAGTCCAGGCAGGGCGCGGAGAAGTTCCACTCCGGGATGGTCAGCCACGCGGGGGAGGAGGGCCGGACCTACCAGGAGGTGAAGCGGCTCGGCGCCGACCTCGCCACGATCAGCGCACATGTGACGGGCACGCACACCCCGAACGACATCGCGGTCCTGCACGACTGGCACGCCTGGTGGGCCGCCGCTCAGGACGGCAGGCTCTCCGACCAGGTCGACCACCCCGACATCCTCAGGGCCTGGCACCGCGCCCTCTGGGAGGCCCACCTCACCACGGACTTCGCGCACCCCGAGCACGACCTGAGCGGGTACCGGCTCGTGGTCGTCCCGCAGCTGTACGCGCTCACGGACGCGGCGATCGACAACCTCCTGGCGTACGTCCGGGACGGCGGCACCCTCGTCTCCGGCTTCCTCACCGGCGTCGCCGATCAGGACGACCGGGTCCGGCCCGGCGGCATGGACGCCCGTCTGCGCGAACTGTTCGGCATCCGCACGCTGCACGAGTGGTGGCCGCTGGACGCAGGCGAACAGGTCCAGTGCGACGGCTTCCGCGGCACCCTGTGGTCGGAGGAGATCGAGACGACCGAGGACGCCGAGACGGAGGCGGCGTACCGGGAAGGCGAACTCGACCGACTGCCCGCTGTGCTCCGCAAGGGCCGCGCCTGGTACCTCTCGACGCTCCCCGAGCCGACGGCCCTGCGTGACCTGCTCGCCCGGATCGCCGGTGACGCCGGTGCCCGCCCTGCGCTCGACGCACTGCCCCCCGAGGTCGAGGCGGTCCGCCGCGGTGACCTGCTGTTCCTCCTGCACCACGGGCGCCACCCGGTGACCGTCGAGGTGCCCGGCACCCACCAGGACCTGCTGACCGGCGCGACCGTGACCGGCGAGATCACCCTCGGCCGCTATGGAGTGGCGGTGCTGAAGCCATGAGCGCGGGCCCCGTCCACGGCACCTGGGAGCCGCGCCCCGCCGCCCGCTGGGAGGACGCCTTCCTGAGCGGCAACGGCAGCCACGGCGCCCTGGTGTTCGGTGATCCGAATGACGAACGCGTCATCGTCACCCAGCACACCCTGGTCCGTCCCAACGGGGGCGAACACGCCCGCCCGCCGGAACTCGCCGCCGAACTCCCGGCGCTTCAGGACAGGTTGCTCGCCGGGGACCTGTCCGCCGCCGAGACCTTCACCGACGGCCGTGACCTCCAGTGGGTCCAGCCCTTCCACCCCGCCTTCCAGATCCGGCTACGGCGGCCCAAGCCGGCAGAGCCGGGCGCGTACCGCCGCCACCTCGACTTCACCACCGGCGAGGCGACCGCCCAGGGCGTGGACCTGAGCAGCCAGGTCTTCGTCTCCCGCGCCGACGACGTCGTCGTCCAGCGGATCGACACCCCCGACCTGGACATCTCCCTCGACCACCGGCTCCCCGGCGCCCCCCACGACCTCGCCGTCGGCCAGGGCGCCGTCCTCACCCCCGAGGGCGCCCTGCTCACCCTCCGCGCCCGCTACCCCGGCAGCGACCGCGGGTACACCGGAGTGACGCTGGTCGTGGTCTCCGGCGGCCGTACCGCCCTCACACCCCCCGGCCTGCGGATCACCGGCGCCACCTCCGTGCTGCTGCTCACCCGGGTCCTGCGCCACCCCGACCGGAGCAACGCCCCGGTCACCCCGAACGCCGACGAGACCACCCCGAACGGCCTGACCGGCCTGACCGGCCTGATCGACCCGTCCGACCCGTCCGACCCGGACCCGCTGGCCCAGGCCCGCGCCCTCGGCGACCTGCTCCCGGCCGACGAGGACCCGTACACCGGCCTCCTGGCCCGCCACGCCGCCCTCCACCGCACGGCGTACCAGCGGGTGACCCTCGACCTCGACGCGGACCCCACCGAACGTGCCCTGCCCGGCTCGGAGTTGCTCGCCCGCCCCGACAGCCCCGCCCTCCTGGAACGTCTCTTCGCCGCCGGCCGCCACCACCTGCTCTCCGCCAGCGGCATGCTCCCGCCCCGCCTGGTGGGCCTGTGGACCGGGGACTGGAACACGGCGTGGTCCGGCGCCTTCACCAACGACGCCAACCTCAACCTGCAGACCGCCTCCGCCGCGGCGGCGGCCCTCCCCGAAGTCACCGAATCCCTCGCCGATCTGATACATGGTCAGCTGAGCGACTGGCAGGAGAACGCCCGTGCCGTCTTCGGCACCCGTGGCGCGGTCGCTCCCGCGCACACCGACGGCGAGTCGGGGCTGACGTACCACTTCAGCCGCGAGTACCCGCTCCACCTGTGGACGGCCGGCGCCGACTGGCTGCTCAAGCCGCTCGTCGACCACGACGAGACCCGCGGCGAGAAAGACCCGCGCACCGCCCACGCACTCGCCGAAGTCGCCCAGTTCTACGAGGACTTCCTCACCCGCACGGACCCCGACGGGCACCTGGTGGTGGTCCCCTCCTACTCGCCGGAGAACCGGCCGGCGAACGCGAGCTGGGGCGCGGTCAACGCGGCCATGGACCTGTCCGCCGCCCGGCACGCCCTGCTCACCGCCGCCGCCTACCACCCCGACCAGCCGGAACGGGCCGACCGCTGGCGCGCGCTCGCCGACCGTCTCCCGCCCCACCGGACCAACACCGACGGCGCCCTCGCCGAGTGGGCCAGGCCCGGCCTCGACGACTCCTACGACCACCGTCATCTCAGCCACCTCTACGGCGTCTGGCCGTTGGACGAGATCACCCCGTACGACACCCCGGACCTCGCCGCGGCCGCCCACCGGGCGCTCGAACTGCGGGGCTCCGAGAACGACTCGGCACACGGCCACCTCCACCACGCCCTCGTCGCCGCCCGGTTGCGCGACGGCGAACGAGTCGCGCACGCTCTCCGTCAGGTGCTCAAGGGCGACTTCTTCCACGACTCGCTGATGAGCGCGCACTACCCGGACCGGAGCGTCTACAACGCGGACGCCGCGCACACCCTGCCCGCCGTGCTCGTCGAGATGCTCGTCCACTCGACGCCGGACCGGCTGATCCTGCTGCCCGCGCTTCCGGTGGCGTACCCGACGGGCCGGCTGCGAGGCATCCGCACCCGGTTCGGGGCCGAACTCGACCTGACCTGGAGCCCACAAGAAGCACACGCGGTGCTACGCCCCACCCGTAGCCACCGTGTCGAACTCAGGACTTCCTCCGGCGCGCGGCCGCTCGACCTCGTCGCCGGAGAAGACCACGTCATCACCCTGAGGGCGTGGTAACTCCCCCCGCGATTTCCCCCCACCCCGAAAGGGACACCCATGGCAAGAAGCACTCTGCGCAAGGTCACCATGGCCGTACTGGCCCCGGCGATGGCCATCGGCGCCACCGCCACTCTCGCCTCCGCCCCCGCCTCGGCCGCCGTCTGGAGCTCCTGCGACCAGTGGGGCAACACCAGCCTGAACGGCTACACCCTCTACAACAACATCTGGGGCTCCGGCGCCGGCAGCCAGTGCGTCTGGGCCAACTCCGGCACCAACTGGGGCGTCAACGCCAACCACCCCGACACCGGCGGCATCAAGTCCTACCCGAACGCCAAGAAGGTGATCAACAAGTCGATCACCTCGCTGGGTTCGCTCTCCAGCAACTACAACGTCACGGTCCCGTCGTCCGGCGCGTACAACACGTCGTACGACATCTGGGACACCGACTACGACTACGAGATCATGCTCTGGGTCAACAAGACCGGAGCCGTCGGTCCGCTCGGCACCTCGCAGGGCAACGTGACGCTCGGCGGCCACACCTGGACCGTCTACAAGGGCACCAACGGCGCGAACGAGGTCTTCTCGTTCGTCCGCACCTCGAACTCGACCTCCGGCACCGTGAACATCCTGCCGATCCTCAAGTGGATCAAGGACACCAAGCGCTGGTTCGGCAACGAGACCATCGGTGACGTCCAGTTCGGTTTCGAGATCACCTCGTCGTCCGGCGGCAAGGACTTCGTCGCCAACAACCTCACGGTCAGCGGCAGCTGACCGGTCGCCCGGGCCGGGGCCGGCCGTGACCTCAGGCGCGGTCGACCTCGGCCCGCAGGGTGTTGTAGTCGGCGAAGGCCGACTCGACCTCGGCCCGCGTCAGACCGTAGCGGCCCAGGTCGTAGCGGTGCGGGCGGCTGCCCCTGAGGTGGGTAGCGACCTCGGGCAGCCGCGCGGCGTCGGCGTCGGTCCAGCGGGCGCCGACAGCCTCGTAGAGCTTCGGCGCGCCGGCCGCCGGGTCGGAGCCGAGCCAGGAGTACGGCACGTCCACCAGTGCCCCGCTGGGCACGTCCGCCCTGGCCGCGAGCCCGCGCCGGACCGAGCGGCTCAGCAGGTCGAGCCAGGTGGCTCCCAGGGCGTGCGGGTCGACCCGGCGACGGGACAGGGCCATACCGCACTCGACCAGGCTGCAGAAAGAGGCGACCGCGGTCACCGGGTCGCGGTGCGTCCACACGAGGGTGGCGTCAGGGAACACGGTGAGCAGGGCGTCGAGGTTCCCGGTGTGCATGGGGGACTTCAGGATCCAGCGGCTGCGCGGCCGACCGTACTGAAGCACCTGGAGGCACTCCTTGAGGTGCCGGTAGTCGGGGACGAAGTCCCGTTCGAACTGCCGGGCGTGGTACTCCGGCAGGTGAGCCTGGGACAGCGGCACCAGGGCGTGCGGCAGGAGGAAGGTGCACTCCTCGGGGCCCTCGGCGGTCATCGGGTGGATGTCACGGAAGCGCGGGGTGAGCAGATACGTGCCGTCCAGCATCCGGCGCGCGGACGTGATCGCCTTCCGCCGCTCAGGGGGCGAGGGCTCGAGGCCGGGGGCGAGCAGTTCCCACAGCCGGGGACAGCGGTGCTCGTCGGAGAGGGACAGCACGCCGTGGGTGAGTGTGGTGGCGGTGCGCGGCAGGCCGACCACGAACACCGGCTTCTCGACGGGTTCCCGCGCGATCGCCGGGTGCTCGGCGAGCAGCCGCCGGATCCGCGCCCGGTTGGTGAGATGCCTGCGGACGTGGGACCGCGCGGACTGCCAGCCGACCGGTGACAGGCCCTCGTCGGCCGCCCACTCCCGCAACAGCAGCCTGAAGCCGTCGGTGAACCACTCGTCCCCGTCCCGTTGCCCGGCCTGGCCGGCGATCCGGTCGAAGACCCGGTCCGGGTCTCGCCGGGAGGCCAGTGCGGGCCGCAGTAACAGGTTGGCCAGGGTCAGAGGGAGGGGAGTGGAAGACACGAGGCGAGTTCCTCTTTCCGGGGGCGGGTGGCTCGGCAACAAGTGTGCTGAACAAGCAGGTTGACGAAACCACCGCCCCCCGGGAGTGCCGCTACTCCTCGACCGGAAGGCTCGCCCCGTCCCGCAGGAACAGCGGGATGCGGTCCAGCGGGGCGTCGACCGTCACGGCCGCACCGCCCTCGTAGGTGTCCCCGGTCCACGCGTCCGTCCAGGTCGCGCCGGACGGAAGGTAGGTGGCGCGGGTCGTGGCGCCCGCCGTCAGCACCGGGGCGACCAGCACGTCCGGCCCGAACAGGTAGGCGTCGTCGACCGACCAGGCCGCCGGGTCCTCGGGGAACTCCAGGAACAGCGGGCGCATGACCGGCAGGCCCTCCTCGTGGGCCTCGCGCATGACCTTCAGGACGTACGGCTTCAGACGCTCGCGCAGCCGCAGATACCGCTCCATGATCGCCCCGGCCTCCTCGCCGTACGACCACACCTCGTTGGGGCCGCCGGTCATCTCCGGGCCCAGCGGCATCGCCGGGTCGCGGAAGCCGTGCAGACGCATCAGCGGGGACAGCGCACCGAACTGGAACCAGCGGACCATCACCTCGCGGTAGGCCGGGTCGTCCGGGTCGCCGCCGTGGAAGCCACCGATGTCGGTGTTCCACCAGGGGATCCCGGACAGCGCGGTGTTGAGACCGGCCGCGATCTGACGGCGCAGGGTCGGGAAGTCGGTGCCGATGTCACCGGACCACAGGGCGGCGCCGTAGCGCTGACTGCCCGCCCACGCCGAGCGGTTGAGGGTGATCACCTCGTCCTCACCGGACGCGAGAAGGCCCTCGTGGAAGGTGCGGGCGTTGTCGGCCGGGTACAGGTTGCCGACCTCCAGGCCCGGGCCCGCCCAGTAGCGCAGGTTCTCCTGGAAACCCGGCTTCAGCTCCGGCTCGCAGGCGTCCAGCCAGAAGGCCGTGATGCCGTACCGCTCCAGGTAGTTGCGCCGCACCCGCGACCACACGAAGTCACGGGCGTCGGGGTTGGTGGCGTCGTAGAAGGCGACCTGGACGGTGGAGGCGACCTCCTTGTCCGGCCAGTCGGCGTGCGCCATCGGACCGTACTGGGTGCCGATGAAGTACCCGCGCTGATCCATGACGGGGTGGTTCTCGCTCAGCGGCGACACGGACGGCCACACGCTCACCACCAACTTGACGCCCATCTCGTCGAGTTCGCGGACCATGGCCGCGGGGTCGGGCCACTCCTTCGGGTCGAACTTCCAGTCGCCCAGGTGGGTCCAGTGGAAGAAGTCGCACACGATGGCGGCGAGGGGCAGCCCACGCCGCTTGTACTCCCGGGCCACGGCGAGGAGTTCGTCCTGGGTGCGGTAGCGCAGCTTGCACTGCCAGAAGCCCGCCGCCCACTCGGGCATCATCGGCGTGCGTCCCGTCACCGCGCTGTAGCGGCGCTGGCCGTCGGCCGGGTCGCCCGCGGTGATCCAGTAGTCGATCTGACGGGCCGAGTCCGCCACCCAGCGGGTGCCGTTGCCGGCCAGTTCCACCCGCCCGATCGCCGGGTTGTTCCACAGCAGGGTGTAGCCGCGGCTGGAGGCGAGGACCGGGATGGAGACCTCGGCGTTGCGCTGGACCAGGTCCAGGACCAGGCCCTTCTGGTCCAGCCGGCCGTGCTGGTGCTGACCGAGGCCGAACAGCTTCTCGTCGTCGTAGGCGGCGAAGCGCTGCTCCAGGCGGTGATGGCCGTTGCCGACGGCGGTGTAGAGGCGCGAGCCGGGCCACCAGAAGTGGGCACGGTCCTCGGCGAGGATCTCCGTCCCGTCGGCCGTGCGCAGGAAGCGGACCAGGCCCTCGGCGTCGACCTCGACGGTCAGTGCGCCGACGGTCAGCGAACCCACGCCGTCCTCGATCTTGACGGTGGACTCGGTGAGGGGCGGCTCGTCGAGCAGCGCGCCCGGCAGCCCCTCCAGTACCGGCCCACCGAGCCGGGCCCGGACCCGGACCGCGTCCGGGCCCCAGGGCTCGACGCGCACGGTCTCCTGGCGGCCGCTCCACTCCAGCGCGCCGTCCCGCTCCCGGAAGGTACCGACGGTGGGTGACGACTGCGCGAGGCTGACCTGGGGCTGGTCCCCGGCCAGGTGCTGGGTTTCGGCGGGCTGAGTCACTGAGTGCTCCTTGAAGGGGGGCAGAAGCAGGGCAGGCAGACAGAGGCCCCTGGCGGGGGCAGGGCGGTGCCCGGGCGGGCACGGCGGGAGTGGCGGGAGTGGCTGGGAGGACGGACGGGACGGAGCTACGGGAGAGCAGGCGCGCGGGGAGGCGTGTGGAGGAGGCGGGGTCGGAGGGGTCAGGAAAGCGTGGACGGAGCCGGTCCCGTGCTGGCCCGGACCGTCAACTCGGGCGCGATCAGCACGACTTCGTCGCTGCCGCTGCCGACGAGCTTGGCGATCAGACGCTCCACCGCGTGCCGGCCCATCTCCTGGGCGGGGATCGCGACGGACGTCAGTCGCACCGAGGCCTGCACGGCGACCTGGTCCGGGCAGATCGCGACCACCGACACGTCCTCGGGGACGGCCCGGCCCTGCTGGCGCAACAGGGCGAGCAGCGGCTCGACCGCCGACTCGTTCTGCACGACGAAGCCGGTGGTGCCCGGGCGTTCGTCGAGCACCCGGGCGAGGGTCACGGCCATCGCGTCGTACCCGCCCTCGCACGGCCGGTGCAGCAGCCGTACGCCCAACTCCTGGGCGCGGGAACGCAGTCCGTCCAGGGTGCGCTCGGCGAAGCCGGTGTGCCGTTCGTAGACGGCCGGGGCCTCGCCGATGACAGCGATGTCGCGGTGTCCGAGCTTCGCGAGGTGCTCGACGCACAGCGCCCCCGTCGCCCGGAAGTCAAGATCCACGCAGGTCAGGCCGGTGGTCTCGGCCGGCAGTCCGATGAGCACGGACGGCTGGTGGGTGCCGCGCAGCAACGGCAGCCGCTCGTCGTCGAGTTCGACGTCCATCAGGATCATCGCGTCGGCGAGCCCGCTGCCGGTGACCCGGCGTACGGCGTCGGGCCCCTCCTCGCCGGTGAGCAGCAGGATGTCGTACCCGTGGGCGCGGGCCGCGGTGGCCACCGCGATGGCGATCTCCATCATCACCGGCACGTAGATGTCGGTGCGCAGCGGGATCATCAGCGCGATGATGTTCGACTTGCTGCTGGCCAGGGCGCGGGCGCCCGCGTTCGGGTGGTAGCCCAGTTCGCGGATGCTCTGCTCGACCCGCTGCCGGGTGGTGGTGGAGATGGACCGCTTGCCACTGAGGACATAGCTCACCGTGCTCGCCGAGACTCCGGCGTGCTGGGCGACCTCGGCGAGGGTGACCATCCAGCTCTCCAAGCTTTGTGAAGCGCTTCGACAGTGCGCCATGCGAACAGGGGCGGGTGAGAGTGGTTCGACAGTAGCTTCAGCGGGGGTGGGTGTCCATAGGTTGTCGAAGCGCTTCGACTGAGACTTCCCGATGTTTCGGCACAGACGTTCCGACGCGGGGCCGGGTCGCGGTTTCCTGCGTACCACGACCGGCCGTCGCGGGCCATGGATCGGGGCGGGCGAGAGCTGGGGCCCACCGGTCCGGAGGCGCTCATGACACCCGGTAGCCTGAGCCGCTCATGACAGAGGGTGGGGAACGGTGGCGACGTTACGGGTGGCTGCGCTGGTGTGTCTGATGGGTGCCGCGGTGGCCGGTTGCGGGGACGGCTCCGGCGCCGAGGAGCGCTCCGCCCAGCAGATCCTCGACGACGCGAACGACACGATGAGTGCGCTCAAGTCGGTGACCGTCGACATGACCAGCGGCCCGCGCTTCTCCATGCGGGTGACCACCGACCTCAAGAGCAGGTGCACATCCAGGGTGACCTGGGGGAACGGCGCCCGCCTCGAACAGATCCGGATCGGCGGGACGGACTATGTCCGCCCGAATCGCGCCTACCTCGAGCGGTGGAAGGACTCGGCCGTGTCCGGACGGGACGACCAGAAGCGCTGGATCAAGGTCCCCGCCGACCGGGCCGTGCCGGGTGACGGGCTCAGTGAGTGTCCCCGTGAGTTCGCCTCGTTCGGCAAGGCGACGAAGGGCGGGTCGACCGAGGTGGACGGCCGCCCGGCGATCGCGCTGATGGTGACCGACAAGGCGGACAAGGGCGGCACCTACACCTTCCACGTCGCCACCGAGGGCAAGCCCCACATCCTCAAGGTCGTCTACAAGCGCGCCGGGGAACGCACCACCACCACGTACAGCGCCTTCGACGAGCCCCTGGGCGTGCGGGCGCCCGCGAAGGCCGACGTGCTGGACGCGACCGAAGGTGACCGCATCGGCTGAACGGACGCGCCAGGGGTGGTGGGGCCGGGGCGGATCGGGTACATACGAACGGGTAGCACCCGTCAGTAACCAAACGGCCCCAAGGTCCCGATTCGCGGCGAGGTGAGCCTCAATGTCCGCACCACCCACCCAACCCACCGTCACCGAGCGTGAAGCACGCCAGGTGGCGGAGGCCGCCCGGGAGCAGGACTGGCGTAAGCCCAGCTTCGCCAAGGAACTGTTCCTCGGCCGCTTCCGGCTCGACCTCATCCACCCCCACCCGATGCCGCCCGACGAGGCCGCCCAGCGCGGCGAGGAGTTCCTCGCCAAACTGCGCGACTTCTGCGAGACGAAGATCGACTCGGCCCGGATCGAACGCGACGCGCTGATCCCCGACGAGACGATCAACGGGCTCAAGGAGCTCGGCGCCCTCGGCATGAAGATCGACACCAAGTACGGCGGCCTGGGTCTCACGCAGGTCTACTACAACAAGGCCCTCGCCCTGGTCGGCACCGCGAACCCGGCGCTCGGCGCGCTGCTGTCCGCCCACCAGTCGATCGGCGTTCCGCAGCCGCTGAAGATCTTCGGCACCCAGGAGCAGAAGGACACCTTCCTGCCGCGCCTGGCCCGCACGGACATCTCGGCGTTCCTGCTGACCGAGCCCGACGTCGGCTCCGACCCCGCCCGCCTGGCCACCACCGCCGTCCCGGACGGCGACGACTACGTGCTCGACGGGGTCAAGCTGTGGACCACCAACGGCGTGGTCGCCGACCTGCTGGTGGTGATGGCCCGGGTGCCGAAGTCCGAGGGGCACAAGGGCGGCATCACCGCGTTCGTCGTCGAGGCCGCCTCCGAGGGCATCACGGTCGAGCACCGCAACGCCTTCATGGGCCTGCGCGGCCTGGAGAACGGCGTCACCCGCTTCCACCAGGTCCGCGTCCCCGCCGCGAACCGCATCGGAGCCGAGGGCGCGGGCCTGAAGATCGCGCTCACCACCCTCAACACCGGCCGGCTGTCGCTGCCCGCGATGTGTGTGGGCGCCGGCAAGTGGTGTCTGAAGATCGCCCGCGAGTGGTCGGCGGCCCGGGAGCAGTGGGGCAAGCCGGTCGCGTTCCACGAGGCGGTCGGCTCGAAGATCAGCTTCATCGCGGCGACCACCTTCGCCCTGGAGGCCGTGGTCGATCTCGCCAGCCAGATGGCGGACGAGGACCGCAACGACATCCGCATCGAGGCCGCCCTCGCCAAGCTGTACGGCTCCGAGATGGCCTGCCTGATGGCCGACGAACTGGTCCAGATCCGCGGCGGCCGCGGCTTCGAGACGGCCGCGTCCCTGGCCGCCCGCGGGGAACGCGCGGTACCCGCCGAACAGATCCTGCGTGACCTGCGCATCAACCGCATCTTCGAGGGCTCCACCGAGATCATGCACCTGCTGATCGCCCGCGAGGCGGTCGACGCCCATCTGTCGGTGGCCGGCGACCTGATCGACCCCGACAAGTCCCTGTCGGACAAGGCGAGGGCGGGCGCGAACGCGGGCGTCTTCTACGCCAAGTGGCTGCCGAAGCTGATCGCCGGACCGGGTCAACTCCCGCGTTCCTACAGTGAGTTCAACCACGAGGTGGACCTCTCCGGGCACCTGCGCTACGTCGAGCGCACCGCCCGCAAGCTCGCCCGCTCCACCTTCTACGCCATGTCCCGCTGGCAGGGCCGGATGGAGACCAAGCAGGGCTTCCTGGGCCGGATCGTCGACATCGGCGCGGAACTGTTCGCGATGAGCGCGGCCTGCGTACGCGCGGAACTCCTGCGCGCCACCGACGACCACGGCCGGGAGGCCTACCAGCTCGCGGACGTCTTCTGCCGTCAGTCCCGCATCCGGGTCGAGGAACTCTTCGGCCGCCTGTGGACCAACACCGACGACCTCGACCACAGGGTCGTCAAGGGCGTGCTCTCGGGCACCTACGAGTGGCTGGAGGAGGGCATCGTCGATCCGTCGGGCGACGGTCCGTGGATCGCGGACGCGACACCGGGGCCGAGCGAGCGCGCCAACGCCCGCCGCCCGATCCGCTGACCGACCCATGACAGAACGCGTTCCCCTCAGGCCCTGGCTGACAATTCCCGTCTGCCGCGCGACGCCATGCACGCTCCCCCACTGCCTTAAGGGCGTGGGAGGTGCCCCCACTCGCCGCACCGGGCGCAGGCCCAAGTACGTCCAGTACGAGGGTCTACGCCCGGCACACCGAGAGCACGCTCCCCCACTCTCGGCTGCGCTCGAGCGGGAGGGGCCCCCATGACGCCGCGCGGCCGCCCTTCGGGCGACGACGGGAATTGTCGGCCAGGACCTGGGCCCCCCGTGCGGGGGACGAGGGGGGCGCGCTGTCCTCACACACCGTCCTTACGGCAACAATGGGGGGATGAGCGACAGTCCAGCCCCCTCAGGGCACGGGTCGGAGACCCCGTCCACCCCGCGACGCCACGCACTCTCCCTCGCCGCACCGGGTCCCGACCCGAGCACGCCCGGTACGGGGCTCGCGACCCGAGCCCTGGCCGACCCGCACCGCGTCTACGACCCGGTCGTCGGCGACGGGCCCAAGGACGTGGTGATCCTCGGCTCCACCGGCTCGATCGGCACCCAGGCCATCGACCTCGTGCTGCGCAACCCGGACCGGTTCCGGGTCACCGGCCTGTCCGCCAACGGCGGCCGCGTCGCCCTCCTCGCCGAGCAGGCGCACCTGCTCAGGGCGAGCACCGTGGCGGTGGCCCGCGAGGACGTCGTACCGGCGCTGCGGGAGGCCCTGAGCGCCCGGTACGGCGCCGAGCCGCTCCCCGAGATCCTCGCCGGACCGGACGCGGCCACCCGGCTCGCAGCGTCCGACTGCCACACCGTCCTGAACGGCATCACCGGCTCCATCGGTCTGGCCCCGACCCTCGCCGCGCTCAAGGCGGGCCGCACGCTCGCGCTCGCCAACAAGGAGTCGCTCATCGTGGGCGGCCCGCTGGTCAAAGACCTCGCCGAACCGGGCCAGATCATCCCGGTCGACTCCGAGCACGCGGCGCTCTTCCAGGCGCTGGCCTCGGGCAACCGGGCCGACATACGCAAACTCGTCGTCACCGCGTCCGGCGGTCCCTTCCGGGGCCGTACCAAGGCACAGCTGGCGGACGTCACGGTCGAGGACGCCCTCGCCCACCCCACCTGGGCCATGGGCCCGGTGATCACGATCAACTCCGCGACCCTCGTCAACAAGGGCCTGGAGGTCATCGAGGCGCACCTCCTGTACGACATTCCCTTCGATCGGATTGAGGTGGTCGTGCACCCGCAGTCGTATGTCCACTCGATGGTTGAGTTCACCGACGGATCCACGATCGCCCAGGCGACGCCCCCCGACATGCGGGGGCCGATCGCCGTGGGCCTCGGCTGGCCCGAACGCGTGCCCGACGCGGCGCCCGCCTTCGACTGGAGCAAGGCGTCGACGTGGGAGTTCTTCCCGCTCGACAACGACGCCTTCCCGTCGGTGAACCTGGCGCGACACGTGGGGCAGCTCGCGGGCACCGCACCGGCGGTGTTCAATGCCGCCAACGAGGAGTGCGTGGAGGCCTTCCGGACCGGCGCGCTGCCGTTCGACGGGATCATCGACACCGTGACCCGGGTGGTGGACGAGCACGGCACCCCGGACAGGGGAACCTCGCTCACCGTCGCGGACGTCCTCGAAGCGGAGACCTGGGCGCGGACCCGGGCCCGGCAACTGGCGGCACAGACGGCGGAGGCCCGTGCATGACGACCCTGATGTTCATCCTCGGCATACTGATCTTCGCCGTCGGCCTGCTGGTGTCGATCGCGTGGCACGAGCTGGGGCACCTGTCCACCGCCAAGCTCTTCGGCATCCGCGTGCCGCAGTACATGGTCGGCTTCGGACCGACGATCTTCTCCCGTCAGAAGGGCGACACCGAGTACGGCATCAAGGCCATCCCGTTCGGCGGCTACATCCGCATGATCGGCATGTTCCCGCCGGGCCCGGACGGCCGCCTGGAGGCCCGGTCCACCTCGCCCTGGCGCGGCATGATCGAGGACGCCCGCTCGGCCGCGTTCGAAGAGCTCCGGCCCGGTGACGAGAACCGCCTCTTCTACACGCGCAAGCCCTGGAAACGGGTCATCGTGATGTTCGCGGGCCCCTTCATGAACCTGGTCCTGGCGGTGGCGCTGTTCCTGACCATCCTCATGGGCTTCGGCATCTCCCAGCAGACCAACACGGTCAGCTCGGTCTCCCAGTGCGTCATCGCGCAGAGCCAGAACCGCGACGAGTGCAAGAAGTCCGACCCGGCCTCCCCGGCCGCGGCAGCCGGCCTCAAGGCGGGCGACAAGATCGTCTCTTTCGCCGGCGTGAAGACCGACGACTGGAACCAGCTCTCCGACCTCATCCGCGCCAACCCCGACAAGGAGGTGGCGATCGTCGTCGACCGCAAGGGCGAGCAACTCACCCTGCACGCGAAGATCGCCTCCAACCAGGTCGCCAAGAAGGACTCCAGCGGCCAGTACGTCCAGGGCGAGTACGTCACCGCCGGCTTCCTCGGCTTCAGCGCCGCCACCGGCATCGTGAAGCAGGACTTCGGCGACTCCGTGACCTGGATGGGCGACCGGGTCGGCGACGCCGTCGACTCCCTCGCCGCGCTGCCCGGCAAGATCCCGGCCCTGTGGGACGCGGCCTTCGGTGACGGCCCGCGCGAACCGGACTCCCCGATGGGCGTGGTCGGCGCGGCCCGGGTGGGCGGCGAGATCTTCACCCTGGACATCCCGCCCACCCAGCAACTGGCGATGGCGTTGATGCTGGTCGCGGGCTTCAACCTGTCCCTCTTCCTCTTCAACATGCTTCCGCTGCTGCCGCTCGACGGCGGCCACATCGCGGGCGCCCTGTGGGAGGCCCTGCGCCGCAACGTGGCGAGGGTGCTGAAGCGGCCCGACCCCGGCCCGTTCGACGTGGCGAAGCTGATGCCGGTCGCCTATGTGGTGGCGGGTATCTTCATCTGCTTCACGCTGCTCGTCCTGGTCGCGGACGTCGTCAACCCCGTCAAGATCAGCTGACACACGGTCGCCGCCCTCCGGCGACGACCGCACGCAACGGCACCCTCCACTCGCACGATCCGTACGGGTAGGAGGGTGCCGTTCGGCTGTCGGCCACCACGGCGACCTCCGTGCCCGGGACGGGCCGGGCACCGTGAACAGCCAAGGAGCATGTCCCCCCGTGACGAGGGTCATGCCCGTGCGGCCGACAGGGGAGCCCAACGGGCGAACCGAGGGGACGCCGTGCGCCCCCGTTCACGCTCGTGCCGTAATCTCGAAGCTCGGAGCCCGCTGCTGACGGGACCGAACCTTGATCCACGACTTGGGGTTGCACAGCAGATGACTGCGATTTCTCTCGGCATGCCGTCCGTTCCGACCAAGCTCGCCGAGCGCCGCAAGAGCCGGCAGATCCAGGTCGGATCCGTGGCGGTCGGTGGCGACGCCCCGGTGTCCGTGCAGTCGATGACCACGACCCGTACGTCCGACATCGGCGCCACCCTCCAGCAGATCGCCGAGCTCACCGCCTCCGGCTGCCAGATCGTCCGGGTGGCCTGCCCCACCCAGGACGACGCCGACGCCCTCGCGACCATCGCGCGCAAGTCGCAGCTCCCGGTCATCGCGGACATCCACTTCCAGCCGAAGTACGTCTTCGCGGCCATCGAGGCCGGCTGCGCCGCGGTCCGGGTGAACCCCGGCAACATCAAGCAGTTCGACGACAAGGTCAAGGAGATCGCGCGGGCCGCGAAGGACCACGGCACCCCGATCCGCATCGGTGTGAACGCGGGCTCGCTGGACCAGCGCCTGCTCCAGAAGTACGGCAAGGCGACCCCCGAGGCCCTGGTCGAGTCGGCCCTGTGGGAGGCGTCCCTCTTCGAGGAGCACGACTTCCGGGACATCAAGATCTCCGTGAAGCACAACGACCCGGTCGTGATGATCGAGGCGTACCGCCAGCTCGCCGCGGCCTGCGACTACCCCCTGCACCTCGGTGTGACCGAGGCGGGCCCGGCGTTCCAGGGCACGATCAAGTCGGCGGTCGCCTTCGGCGCGCTGCTGAGCGAGGGCATCGGCGACACCATCCGCGTCTCCCTCTCCGCGCCCCCCGTGGAGGAGGTCAAGGTCGGCAACCAGATCCTGGAGTCGCTCAACCTCAAGCAGCGCGGACTGGAGATCGTCTCCTGCCCGTCCTGCGGCCGCGCCCAGGTCGACGTCTACAAGCTGGCCGAAGAGGTCACCGCGGGCCTGACCGGCATGGAGGTCCCGCTGCGCGTCGCCGTCATGGGCTGCGTCGTCAACGGCCCGGGCGAGGCCCGGGAGGCCGACCTCGGTGTCGCCTCCGGCAACGGGAAGGGCCAGATCTTCGTCAAGGGCGAGGTCATCAAGACCGTCCCCGAGTCGAAGATCGTGGAGACCCTCATCGAGGAGGCCATGAAGCTGGCCGAGCAGATGGAGGCGGACGGCGTGCTCTCGGGCGAGCCGTCGGTGTCGGTGGCGGGCTGACGGGGGCGGTCCAGGGCCGACCGAAGGGTTCGGTCTAGGACGAACCGAAGGTTTCGGTCTAGGACCGGCGGGTCCGGGCCAGGACCGGCAGGTAGGCGAGACCGGCGGGTTCGGGCGACGGCCGGCGGGTTCGGTCAAGGACCGTGTGACCCTGCAAGCACCGGTCCGGGCACCCCCAGCCCGTCCGGCGTTCGAGGACGAGGCCCGTTCCGGCCCGAAGCGGGGGACCCGCGGGCGCCGACCCCCGGGACGGGTCGGCAGCCCGGTGCCAAGACGGCCGAGACGGCGGCAGCCGGTTACGTTACGGACAAGAGGGCGGAAACACAGGGCGGCGCGGCTCAGCTTCCGCAGGTACAGTGCGGGGACCAGCAGACCCGAGTGTGAGGCCCCCGCCCGTGTTGACCCAGACGACCTCCCGGGTCCTCGAACCGAGCGACCTGGACGCCGCGCTCGCCGTCCTCGACCGCGAGCCGGTCGCCAACGCCTTCGTGACATCCCGGATCCAGGTGGCGGGCCTCGACCCGTGGCGGCTCGGCGGCGAGATGTGGGGCTGGTACGAGGACGGCATGCTGACGTCCCTGTGCTACGCGGGCGCCAACCTGGTCCCGATCTGCGCCACCCCGAGGGCCGTCCGGGCCTTCGCCGACCGGGCCCGCCGGGCCGGCCGCCGCTGCTCCTCCATCGTCGGCCCCGCCGAACCCACCGCCCAGCTCTGGCGGTTGCTCGAACCCAGCTGGGGCCCGGCCCGCGAGGTCCGCCGTCAGCAGCCCCTCATGGTCACCGACCGACTGCCGGCCGACACCGCCCCGGATCCCTACGTCCGTCGCATCCGCAAGGACGAGATGGAAACGATCATGCCGGCCTGTGTGGCGATGTTCACCGAGGAGGTCGGGGTCTCCCCGATGGCCGGTGACGGAGGGCTGCTGTACCAGGCCCGCGTCGCCGAACTCGTCGGCGCCGGCCGCTCGTTCGCCCGCCTCGACCAGCACGGCAAGGTCGCGTTCAAGGCGGAGATCGGCGCCGCGACCGACCGCGCCTGCCAGATCCAGGGCGTCTGGGTGGCCCCGGAGTACCGGGGCAGGGGCCTCGCCGCTCCCGGCATGGCGGCGGTACTCCGCTTCGCCCTGGCCGATGTGGCCCCCGTCGTCAGCCTCTACGTGAACGACTTCAACACGGCGGCGAGGCGCACCTATCGCAGGGTGGGCTTCCAGGAAGTCGGCGCGTTCATGAGCGTGTTGTTCTAGGCGGACGTCCGCGGGGCGCGCACAGCCAGTGATCACCCGCACCGGACAGGACGCCCTCGCGCCCCTGTACGCTCCCCGCATGGACCTCGTCATCGGCCCCCTGGACCTCTCCGCCCACGTGGACGAGGCCCTGGCAGTCCAAGCGATCGCCTTCGGACTCGGTCCCGACGAGGTCGCCGTACGCCGTCAGATCGTCCTGCGTCACATGACCCACCCCGGAGCGAGGGCCCTCGGCGCGAGTGCCGGAGGCAACCTCGTGGGGTTCGTCTACGGCATGCCCAACAACCGCACCCACTGGTGGTCCACCGTGGTGGAGCCGTATCTCCGGGCGCGCCACTGCGACGACTGGCTCGACGACTCCTTCGTGATCACCGAGCTGCACGTCCACCCGCGCTACCAGAACCGCGGCATCGGCCGGTCGCTGATCACCACGATCACCGACGGCGCCGCCGAGCCCCGCTCGATCCTCTCCGCGATCGACACCGACAGCCCGGCCCGCGGCCTCTACCACTCCCTCGGCTACCAGGACCTCGCCCGCCAGGTCCTGTTCCCCAGCGCCCCGAAGCCGTACGCGGTGATGGGGGCACCGCTGCCGCTGCGCAGGCGGTAGCGCGGGGGCCAATCGATTTCCGACGGGACGGACCCCCCGGCTAACCTCCTGGCATCACCCTTAATCAGCAGGAGTACGAGAGCCATGGCGAAAGCACCGGTCCAGCGCATGTCCCAGTTGATGGCGAAGACGCTGCGCGACGACCCGGCGGACGCCGAGGTCCTCAGTCACAAACTGCTCGTCCGGGCCGGCTACGTCCGCCGTACCGCCGCCGGTCTGTGGAGCTGGCTGCCGCTCGGCAAGAAGGTCCTCGCCAACGTGGAGCGGATCGTCCGTGAGGAGATGGACGCGATCGGCGCCCAGGAGGTGCTGCTCCCCGCGCTGCTGCCGCGCGAGCCCTACGAGGCGACCGGCCGCTGGGCGGAGTACGGCCCCGAACTCTTCCGCCTCCAGGACCGCAAGGGCGGTGACTACCTCCTCGGTCCGACCCACGAGGAGATCTTCACGCTGCTGGTGAAGGACCAGGCCTCCTCCTACAAGGACCTGCCGGTCATCCTCTACCAGATCCAGCACAAGTACCGTGACGAGGCCCGCCCGCGGGCCGGCATCCTGCGCGGCCGTGAGTTCCTGATGAAGGACTCCTACTCCTTCGACACCGAGGACGAGGGCCTCGCCCAGTCCTACGCGCTGCACCGCCAGGCGTACCAGAAGGTGTTCGCGCGTCTCGGCCTCGACTACCGCATCTGCGCCGCCACCGCGGGCGCCATGGGCGGCTCGAAGTCGGAGGAGTTCCTGGCCCCGGCGGGCGCCGGCGAGGACACCTTCGCCGACTGCCCGAACTGCGACTTCGCGGCCAACACCGAGGCGATCACCTACGAGCTGACGACGGCGGACGCCGACGGCGTGGCCGCGCTAGAAGAGATCCCGACCCCCGACACCCCCACCATCGAGACCCTCGCCGCGCACCTCGGCGTCCCGGCCTCCGCGACCCTCAAGAACCTCCTCGTGAAGGTCGACGGCGAGATCGTCGCCGTCGGCGTGCCCGGTGACCGCGAGGTCGACCTGGACAAGGTGGAGGCGCACTTCGCGCCGGCCGCGGTCGAGCTGGTCACCGCCGAGGACTTCGTGGGCCGCCCGGAGCTGGTCCGCGGCTACGTCGGCCCGCAGGGCCTGGAGAAGGTCAGGTACATCGCCGACCCGAGGGTGGCGCCGGGCACCTCCTGGATCACGGGCGCCAACAAGGAGCACACGCACGCGAGGAACGTCGTCGCGGGCCGTGACTTCGAGGTCGACGCCTACGTCGACGTGGTGGTCGTCCAGGAGGGCGACCCGTGCCCGAAGTGCGGCACCGGCCTCAAGCTGGACCGCGCCATCGAGATCGGCCACATCTTCCAGCTGGGCCGCAAGTACGCCGACGCCCTCAAGCTCGACGTCCTCGGTCAGCACGGCAAGCCGGTCCGGGTGACCATGGGCTCCTACGGCATCGGCGTCTCCCGGGCGGTCGCCGCCCTCGCCGAGCAGACCGCCGACGACAAGGGCCTGTGCTGGCCCGCCGAGGTCGCCCCGGCCGATGTGCACGTCGTCGCCGCGGGCAAGGCCCTCCAGACCGAACTCGCCCTCGACGTCTCCGACAAGCTGGCGGCGGCCGGTCTGCGCGTCCTGGTGGACGACCGGGCCGGTGTCTCCCCGGGCGTGAAGTTCACCGACTCGGAGCTGATGGGCGTACCGCGGATCCTGGTGGCCGGACGACGTGCCGCCGAGGGCGTGCTGGAGCTGAAGGACCGCCGCTCCGGTGAGCGCGAGGAGCTGACGGTGGACGAGGCGATCGAGCGCCTCACGACCGCCTGAAACCCCTCGTGAGGGCCCACGTCTGACTGACCGTCCGCTACGGCGCGCCGTGGGTTCCACTCCGGTGGAACCCCGGCCCGCGTCGCTGTGGCGTGGAGTCACGGCTTAGCTCGGTCTGACGGCCCGCCACAGTTCCGCTACGCGGCGGGGCACTCCACTGCGCTGCCGCCGGGGCAAGACCGCCCCGTGCCGCCCCGAACCCGTCAGAGCGGTCAGCACACCTAGAGCCACACGGCAAGCTCCAACAACATCTCCGCGTCCTTCTGCCGCCCCACCCGGCGGGCCCGCACCCCGGACTCCACCGCCCTGAACAGCGTCCAGCCCCGCAGCCGGTCCTGATCCACGTCCAGGGACTCCGCGAGTCGCTTCACCCGCCGCCGGGTCGTCGCCGCACCCGACGGTGAGGCGATCAGGTCCTCCACCCGGTCCCGCACCAGCCGCGCCAGATCGAAGGCGCACTCGCCGACCACCGGGTCGGGCCCCACGGCCAGCCACGGCATCCGCTCCCCGGCGAGCACCTTGCTCTGCCTGAACGTCCCGTGCAGCAACCGCCGCTCGGGCGGCGCGGCCAGCAGGTCCGCACGGACGGAGAGCGCCGCGTCCACCAGTTCAGCCACCTCCGCGTCGGCCACGGCGCTCGCCCGCATCGCCTCGGCCTGCCGCCCGGTCCGCTCGGCCACCGTCTCGAAGGCATGGTCCCCGGGCTCCACCCACAGCCGCCGCAGGGCGCCCGCCGCCTCCAGCAGCGCCTTCGCCTCCGGCAGCGAGCGCACCGACACATCCGGACGCAGCCGCTCCAGGAGCAGCACACCCTCCGCCGTATCGGGTTCGAGCAGCTGTACGGCACCCCGACCGGCCCACCGGGCGAGCGCGGCCCGCTCGCTCTCCGGACGTGCCCGGGGCGGGGCCAGCTTCAGCACCGCCGGCGTACCGTCCGCCCGCCGCACCAGCACCACCAGACTGCTGCGCCCGCCGGGCACCTGCACCCGCTCCACGGTCGCCTCGCCCAGCGCGACGGCCTCCCGGGCCGCCTCGGGCAGCTTCTCCAACCAGCCGTCACCGTCCGGTGCCGTCTCACCGAGCGCCCTCACCAGACGCGGCGGTGGTTCGAAAGCCATACGCGAGCCGTTCCCTTCCCGCACGATTCGAGCCGTACGCGTGACGCGTTACGCAGTGGGCGTCGCCGACGCCGAAGCGGACCGGGCCCGCTCGGCGAGCCCAGGGAAGGCTACGCTCTCGCCGCGCCAGCGCACCGCCCGCACCGCCGCCTCGCGCAGCGCCCCGGCCGCCGCACCCCGCCGCTCACCCGTCGCCGCCCGCACCAGATCGGAGTACACCCCGGCCACCCTGTCCTCCAGCTCGGCCGCCAGCCGCACCGCCGAGGCGGGGTCCGGCACCGGGAAGGGCAGCGCGTACCCCGGCGCCGCGGACACCGGCGTACCGCCCAGGTCCCGCACCTGACGGACCAACGCGTCCCGCCGGGCGCGGTGCGCGTCGTAGGCGGCCTGCGCCTCGGTACGCCGCTCCTTCGGGACCCGGCCGCCGACGACCCCGTACCCGTACACCGCCGCGTGCTCGGCGGCCAGCGCCGCCTGCAGGGCCTTCAGCTCCCGTTCCCTCTCCCGCTTCGTCACCGGATTCCTCCGAGCAGGTCCGGAAGCGGTGTTTCGCCTCCGGGGCGAAACACCGTCCACCTGAGCGGGTCAGCTGCATGCCGTGCGTTGCGAGAACCAAGCGCGTACACCGTGCTGATCGAGAGCCAAGACAGCACATGCACCTCCAAGCTTTGCCGTATCAATCCGGGCTGGTTTCAACCCGGCTGGTGTTGATCGTGGAAGACCTGTTGGGTCGCTGACCCGCAGGCATCGTGAGCCAGGAATCCCCCTGCTCAGCTGGGGGAGGATTCAATTCGTGCCCTCCGTCAGCAGGTACGCGTGCGCCGCCCCGGCCGCCGCGACCGAGGCCAGCAGCCGTGCCAGCTCGCCCGGCACGTCGAGCAGCGCCTTCGCACGCCGGTCGGCGACGGCCCGCTCGGCCGCGGCCAGCTCCGCGAGGGCGTCCCGCTCGGTCCCCGGTACGGCGGGAGACGGGGAAGCGGAGGCCGGCAGCGAGGGCGAGGCCTCGGACGGCTTCGCGGGAGCCCCCTGGGCGGCGACCTCGGGCGCCCTGCCCCCGAACGCCTCCGTGTGCCCCGCGACCGCCGCCCGCAACGGCACCAGCCGGTCCGCCAGCGCGGGATACACGGCGAGGACGGCGTCGTACCGCTCGGCCAGGCCCTGGCTGTCCCGGGCGGCTCGAGCGCGTGCCCGCGCCGCGACCGACGGACTGCCGCCCGTCGTCCCCCCGGACCCGTCGGAACCGGCGGAGCAGCCCGCCGACAGGGCGGCCCCGGCGGCCGAGACGAACAGCGCTCTTCTGCGCGGCCCCGAGGGGGTGCGCGGCGGTGGGGAAAACGGCACGGCAGACGTCCTCGGGAGCTCGTACGAACACACGGGCGGGAAGGGCGGCCCCGCAGGTGATCACGGTACCCGCGTACCGGCCCGCCACCGCTCACCGGCGCCGCCGGAGCCCGCGCCAAGGGCCCCGGGGGCACGGTGGACGGCAACACACCCTGGGACCGGATACCCTTTGACCAGACACGCGACGTTCCCCACAACAGCACACGCGGCCGAGGAGTCACCCGGATGAGCACCACCCAGAGCGAGAGGCTGCGAGAACTTCTGGAGCCGCTCGTCGGCTCCCAGGGCCTCGATCTCGAGGAGATCGCGGTGGACTCGGTCGGACGCAAGCGTGTGCTGCGCGTCGTCGTCGACTCCGACACCGGTGCGGACCTGGACCGGATCGCCGATGTGAGCCGCGCGCTCTCGGCGAAGCTCGACGAGACGGACGCGATGGGGGAGGGCGAGTACACCCTCGAAGTCGGCACCCCCGGCGCGGAGCGCCTCCTCAAGGAGCACCGGCACTACGTACGCGCCGTCGACCGGCTGGTGAAGTTCCAGCTGCACGAGGGCGACGAGCTGGTCGCGCGGATCCTCCAGGTCGACGACGAGGGTCTCGACGTGGAAGTGCCCGGCGTCAAGGGCCGCAAGGCCACCACCCGCACACTCGCCTTCGCGGACATCGACAAGGCCCGCGTGCAGGTGGAGTTCAACCGCAAGGACAAGAAGGACATGACGGAAGAAGAGGAGGCGTAGCCGTGGACATCGACATGAGCGCCCTGCGGGGCTTGGTTCGGGAGAAGGAGATCTCCTTCGACCTGCTGGTCGAGGCGATCGAGTCGGCCCTCCTCATCGCCTACCACCGCACCGAGGGAAGCCGCCGTCACGCGCGCGTGGAGCTCAACCGGGAGACCGGGCATGTGACCGTGTGGGCGAAGGAGGACCCGGACGACCTCGAAGAGGGCCAGGAGGCCCGCGAGTTCGACGACACCCCGTCCGGCTTCGGCCGTATCGCCGCCACCACCGCCAAGCAGATCATCCTGCAGCGGCTGCGCGACGCCGAGGACGACGCGACGCTTGGCGAGTACGCGGGCCGCGAGGGCGACATCGTCACCGGCGTGGTCCAGCAGGGCCGCGACCCGAAGAACGTGCTGGTGGACATCGGCAAGCTGGAGGCCATCCTGCCGGTGCAGGAGCAGGTTCCGGGCGAGACGTACCAGCACGGCATGCGCCTTCGGTCGTACGTCGTACGGGTGGCGAAGGGAGTGCGCGGTCCGTCCGTGACCCTCTCCCGTACGCACCCCAATCTGGTGAAGAAGCTCTTCGCCCTCGAGGTGCCGGAGATCGCCGACGGTTCCGTCGAGATCGCCGCCATCGCCCGCGAGGCCGGACACCGCACGAAGATCGCCGTCCGGTCCACCCGTTCGGGTCTGAACGCCAAGGGCGCCTGCATCGGCCCCATGGGCGGACGCGTGCGCAATGTCATGGGCGAGCTCAACGGTGAGAAGATCGACATCGTCGACTGGTCGGACGACCCGGCCGAGATGGTGGCGAACGCGCTGTCCCCGGCCCGCGTCTCCAAGGTCGAGGTCGTGGACATGGCGGCCCGGTCGGCGCGGGTGACCGTGCCGGACTACCAGCTGTCGCTGGCGATCGGCAAGGAAGGGCAGAACGCCCGGCTCGCGGCCCGGCTCACCGGCTGGCGGATCGACATCCGCCCGGACACCGAGCAGCCCGGGGAATAGATCCAAGCCGCAGGTCGCTCAGATCACGACAGTTTGGTGTGCGGCAACTGTTCGATGCTTGCCCCACAGGGGTGAGGTCGTTGCGGGGAGGTAGACTTAAGAGTGTCTGGCCGGACGCGAGCCCGCGCATGCCCTGAGCGCACCTGTGTGGGGTGCCGGGAGCGAGCGGCCAAGAAGGACTTGCTGCGGACCGTGGCGATCGAGGGCGAATGTGTCCCCGATGATCGCGGTACGCTGCCCGGCCGGGGTGCGTATCTGCACCCCGCCCTGGTCTGTCTCGATCTGGCGATACGCCGTCGGGCGTTCCCAAGGGCGCTGCGCGCCCCGGGACCGCTCGACACCCAGGCGTTGCGCCGCTACGTCGAGCAGGCAACACCGTAAGAAGTGTCGCGCGGAACCCCGTGCGGCCCTGGTACCCCGCGAGTTGGAAGTAGGTCGAGATTGCGATGAGCACTCGATGAGCACGCGATGAGTACGCCCATGAAGTAGCGACGGTCCGGACGCAACCCGGACCTAAAAGGAGCGAAGTGGCTAAGGTCCGGGTATACGAACTCGCCAAGGAGTTCGGGGTGGAGAGCAAGGTCGTCATGGCCAAGCTCCAAGAACTCGGTGAATTTGTCCGTTCGGCGTCCTCGACGATCGAGGCGCCCGTTGTACGCAAGCTGACCGATGCCCTCCAGCAGGGCAACGGAGGCGGCAAGCCCGCCGCACGCAAGGCTGCCCCGGCCAAGCCGGGCGCCCCCTCTCCCGCGCAGGGAGCCCGTCCGGCTCCCCCGCGCCCGGCGGCCCCCAAGCCGGCCGCCGCCGAGAAGCCCGCGGCTCCCGCCGCGCCGGCCACTCCCGGCCCCCGTCCCACTCCGGGCCCGAAGCCCGCGCCGCGGCCCGCCCCGGCGTCCCCGGCTCCGACCACGCCCGAGTTCACGGCACCGCCGGCGGCTCCCGCCGCACCGGCTGCCTCCTCGGGCACCGGCACCGGCTCCGGCCCCCGTCCGGGCGCTCCGCGTCCGGCCGGCCAGGGTCAGGGCGGCCAGGGCCCGCGTCAGGGTGCCCGTCCGTCCGGCCCCGGCCAGGGCGGCCAGGGCCGTGGTGACCGCGGTGACCGCGGCGACCGTCCCGGTGGTCAGCGTCCCGGTGGTCAGGCGCCGCGTCCCGGTGCTCGTCCGGCCGGTCCGCGTCCCGGCAACAACCCGTTCACCTCTGGTGGCTCCACCGGCATGGCGCGCCCGCAGGCGCCCCGTCCGGGCGGTGCCCCGCGTCCCGGCGGCCAGTCAGGCCCCGGCGGCGCTCCGCGTCCGCAGGGCTCCGGCCAGGGCGGTCCCCGTCCCCAGGGCGCGTCGGGCGGTCCCCGTCCGCAGGCTCCGGGCGGCGCCCGTCCCACCCCGGGCGGCATGCCCCGCCCGCAGGGCGGCGGTCCGCGTCCCGGCGGCGGCCCCGGCGGCGCCCGTCCGAACCCCGGCATGATGCCGCAGCGTCCCGCTGCCGGCCCCCGTCCCGGTGGCGGCGGCCCCGGCGGTCGTGGTCCCGGCGGTGGCGGTCGTCCCGGTGGCGGCGGTCGTCCGGGCGGCGGCGGCTTCGCCGGTCGTCCGGCCGGTCCCGGTGGCGGTGGCGGCTTCGCCGGTCGTCCCGGTGGTCCCGGTGGCGGTGGCGGCGGTTTCGCCGGTCGTCCCGGTGGTCCCGGTGGCGGCGGCGGTCGTCCCGGCTTCGGTGGTCGTCCCGGTGGTCCGGGCGGTCGTGGTGGCACGCAGGGCGCCTTCGGTCGTCCCGGCGGTCCCGCGCGTCGCGGTCGCAAGTCGAAGCGGCAGAGGCGCCAGGAGTACGAGGCCATGCAGGCCCCGTCGGTCGGCGGCGTGATGCTGCCTCGCGGCAACGGACAGTCCGTCCGCCTGTCGCGCGGTGCGTCCCTCACCGACTTCGCGGAGAAGATCAACGCCAACCCGGCGTCGCTCGTCGCCGTGATGATGAACCTCGGTGAGATGGTCACCGCCACGCAGTCCGTCTCCGACGAGACGCTGAAGCTCCTCGCGGATGAGATGAACTACATCCTCGAGATCGTCAGCCCGGAGGAGGAGGACCGCGAGCTGCTCGAGTCCTTCGACATCGAGTTCGGCGAGGACGAGGGCGGCGAGGAATTCCTCATGCCGCGTCCGCCGGTCGTGACCGTCATGGGTCACGTCGACCACGGTAAGACCCGCCTCCTCGACACCATCCGCAAGACGAACGTCGTCGCGGGCGAGGCCGGCGGTATCACGCAGCACATCGGTGCGTACCAGGTCGCGACCCAGGTCAACGACGAAGAGCGCAGGATCACCTTCATCGACACCCCGGGTCACGAGGCGTTCACCGCCATGCGTGCCCGTGGTGCGAAGTCGACCGACATCGCGATCCTGGTCGTCGCGGCCAACGACGGCGTCATGCCGCAGACGGTCGAGGCGCTCAACCACGCGAAGGCGGCCGACGTCCCGATCGTCGTCGCGGTCAACAAGATCGACGTCGAGGGCGCCGACCCGACCAAGGTGCGCGGTCAGCTGACCGAGTACGGGCTGGTGGCCGAGGAGTACGGCGGCGACACCATGTTCGTCGACATCTCCGCCAAGCAGGGCCTCAACATCGAGAGCCTGCTGGAGGCCGTGGTCCTCACCGCGGACGCCTCGCTCGACCTGCGGGCCAACCCGGAGCAGGACGCGCAGGGCATCGCGATCGAGTCCCACCTCGACCGTGGCCGTGGTGCCGTCTCGACGGTCCTGGTCCAGCGCGGCACGCTGCGCATCGGCGACACCATGGTGGTCGGCGACGCGTACGGCCGTGTCCGGGCGATGCTCGACGACAACGGCAACAACGTCGAGGAAGCGGGTCCGTCGACGCCCGTCCTGGTTCTCGGTCTCACCAACGTTCCGGGCGCCGGCGACAACTTCCTGGTTGTCGACGAGGACCGCACGGCGCGTCAGATCGCCGAGAAGCGTGCCGCTCGTGAGCGCAACGCCAACTTCGCCCGCCGGGGTGTCCGGTTCTCCCTGGAGAACCTGGACGAGGCCCTCAAGGCCGGTCTGGTGCAGGAACTCAACCTCATCATCAAGGGCGACGCGTCCGGTTCGGTGGAGGCTCTCGAGTCCTCGCTGCTCCAGCTCGACGTCGGCGAAGAGGTCGACATCCGCGTCCTGCACCGCGGCGTGGGTGCGGTCACCGAGTCGGACATCGACCTGGCGACCGGCTCCGACGCCATCGTCATCGGCTTCAACGTCCGCGCTGCGGGCCGCGCGGCGCAGATGGCGGACCGCGAGGGCGTCGACGTCCGGTACTACTCGGTGATCTACCAGGCCATCGAGGAGATCGAGGCGGCCCTCAAGGGCATGCTCAAGCCGGAGTACGAGGAGGTCGAGCTCGGCACGGCGGAGATCCGCGAGGTCTTCAAGTCGTCCAAGCTGGGCAACATCGCCGGTGTCCTGGTCCGCTCGGGCGAGGTCAAGCGCAACACCAAGGCGCGCCTGGTCCGCGACGGCAAGGTCATCGCGGAGAACCTCACCATCTCCGGGCTGCGCCGCTTCAAGGACGACGTCACCGAGATCCGCGAAGGCTTCGAGGGCGGTATCAACCTCGGAAACTTCAACGACATCAAGATCGACGACGTCATCGCGACGTACGAGATGCGGGAGAAGCCGCGCGCGTAAGCGCTCGGACTTCCGGGACGGTCCGGTCCGGGGCCGGTCGACGGATATTATTTCCGTCGATCGGCCCCGGCCGTTCGTTGTACGGTTCTGATGTCCCTGCCCCATGGATGGCGGGGCCATCGATCCCGGACCGGCGGGTGAACCGGTTACACACATGTATGTGGGGACTCTGTCCTTCGACCTTCTCCTCGGCGACGTACGGTCGTTGAAGGAGAAGCGCTCCGTGGTCCGCCCGATCGTCGCCGAGCTCCAGCGGAAGTACGCGGTGAGCGCGGCCGAGGTGGAACACATGGACCTTCATCGCCGGGCGATCATCGGCCTGGCCATGGTGTCCGGCGACACGGGGCACATCACCGACGTTCTGGACCGGTGTGAGCGGCTGGTCGCCGGACACCCCGAGGTGGAGCTGCTGTCGGTGAGACGGCGCCTGCACGGCGACGACGACTAGATGCCCTTCGGGCGACCAGATTCTATGAACGTGGAACAGGAAGAACGGGAGACGACCAGTGGCCGACAACGCGCGGGCTAAGAGGCTGGCGGACCTCATCCGAGAGGTGGTGGCCCAGAAGCTGCTGCGCGGGATCAAGGACCCGCGGCTCGGCTCGAACGTCACCATCACGGACACCCGGGTAACGGGTGACCTGCGGGAGGCGACCGTCTTCTACACGGTGTACGGGGACGACGAGGAGCGTGCGGCCGCGGCCGCCGGACTGGAGAGCGCCAAGGGCGTGCTCCGTTCCGCGGTCGGCGCGGCGGCGGGCGTGAAGTTCACGCCGACGCTGACCTTCGTCGCGGACGCGCTGCCCGACACCGCCAAGACCATCGACGACCTCCTCGACAAGGCCCGCCAGTCCGACGAGAAGGTGCGCGAGGTCTCCGCCGGCGCCCACTACGCCGGTGACGCGGACCCGTACAAGAAGCCGGGTGAAGACGAGGACGACAGCACCGAATGACCCAGAAGAACCAGACGCCCGACGGCCTTGTCATCGTCGACAAGCCGCCGGGCTTCACTTCGCACGACGTCGTCGCCAAGATGCGCGGGATCGCCAGGACCCGGCGCGTCGGGCATGCCGGCACGCTCGACCCGATGGCGACCGGAGTGCTCGTGCTCGGCGTCGAGAAGGCGACCAAGCTCCTCGGGCATCTCGCGCTCACCGAGAAGGAGTACCTGGGCACGATCCGCCTGGGTCAGACCACCCTCACCGACGACGCCGAGGGCGAGATCACGAGGTCGGTCGACGCCTCGAAGGTCACCCGCGACGCCGTCGACGCGGGGATCGCCAAGCTGAGCGGCGACATCATGCAGGTGCCGTCGAAGGTCAGCGCCATCAAGATCGACGGCGTCCGCTCCTACAAGCGGGCGCGTGAGGGCGAGGAGTTCGACATCCCCGCCCGGCCGGTCACCGTCTCGTCCTTCGCGGTGTACGACCTCCGGGACGCCGTCGCCGAGGACGGCACCCCGGTCCTCGACCTGGTGGTGTCGGTGGTCTGCTCGTCCGGCACGTACATCCGGGCGCTCGCCCGCGATCTCGGCGCCGATCTCGGCGTCGGCGGTCACCTCACGGCGCTGCGCCGGACCCGCGTGGGTCCGTACAAGCTCGACTCCGCCCGGACCCTCGACCAACTCCAGCAGGAGCTCACGGTGATGCCGGTCGCCGACGCCGCTGCGGCCGCGTTCCCGCGCTGGGACGTGGACGCCCGACGGGCCCGGCTGCTGACGAACGGCGTGCGGCTCGACATGCCCGACGAGTACGAGGGCCGGGGCGCCGTGGCCGTCTTCGACCCCGAGGGCGTCTTCCTCGCCCTCGTCGAGGAGCAGAAGGGCAGGGCCAAGAGCCTGGCCGTCTTCGGCTGACGGACGCACGAGGTGTCCTTCGCCCGTGGAGCGGCGATCACGGGGTCGTCACTGACGCCGCTCCACGGGTCCCCCTCGGTTCCCCCACCCCTAGGGTGTCCAGCCACCCCCGCCCATTCACCCGTCCGGGCAGGCGCTCGGAGTGAAGCGGGGGAGCGGGAGGGGGCGCGTTCGTCCCGGGACCTGTCCGGCTGATCATCTCGCGCCTACCGTCGAAACAGGCACGTGCGTGCGTACGGAGGACACGCACACGCGTACGGCGGGGAGGTTCGACCATGGCGGGACGGAGCGTGCGGGGCGAGGACGCCGACGACACCGCGCGCCTGCCCCCGGCCGACGACATCGCGCGGCCGCCCGGGACCGACCACATCGCGTGCCCGTCCCGGGCCGACGACCTCGCATGGCCGCCCTGGACCGAGGACCCCGAGCGGCCTTCCCGAGCGGCGGACCCCTCCCGCTACCCGCGCGGCCGGTGCGACGAGGCTCTCGTGCGCATCCACGACCTCGCCGGGCGCCCCCGCGGCACCGGCTTCCTGGCCGACCACCACGGCACGGTCGTCACCAGCCACGAGACCGTCGACGGCCTGCCCCGACTCGCGCTGTACGCCACCGAGGACCGTGGGTGCGTGGTGGCCGCCGACGCGGTGACCCCGTTGCCCGAGCTGGGCCTGGCTCTCGTACGCACCGAGGGTCTCGGCGTGGCCCCGCTCCCGGTGACCGTGCGGGACCGGGTCGACAGCGGCGCGTATGTGCGGCTCCCGGCCGGGTGCTGGCGCGAGGCGCGGGTTCTGGGAGTGGCCGACGCGACGTACGCGGCCACGGACGGCTCGCATCTCCTCGACGGCGTACTGGAGTTGGCGATCGGCACGGCAGGGCGGGACGCGTTGCGGCCCGGCGGCGGGGCGGCCGGTGGCCCGGTGCTCGACGCCGGGACCGGCGCGGTGATCGGTGTCCTCGGCACCGCCCTGCGCAGCGGCCACCGGGACGCCGCCTTCGCGGTCCCGCTGCGCCCGGCCCCCGAAGGCCCCCTCGCCGCCCTGCTCACCGAGAACGCCGCCACCGTCCCCGCCTACGGCGCCGACCTCAACCTCGCGGGCGTACTCGAACTGACGGTCACCTCCGTGGCGCAGGACGGACCGCCGCAGGTGGCGGAGGTCGTCGAACGGGCCGCCACGGCCGCGGAGTTCGCCGCCTTCGACCAGGGGCCGACCGCCGTCCTCGGTCTCGTCGGGGATCCAGGGAGCGGGCGTACGACACAACTCGCGGCGCTGGCCGACCGACGCCACCAGGGTGCGCGGCCGGCCCCCACACTGTGGCTGCGCGGGGCGGATCTGGAGGACGGGGACCTCTCGGTCGAGGACGCCGTGAGCCGGGCGCTGACCCGGGCCGCCCGGATCGTCGCGGCGTCACGGTCCGCCCTCGCCGACGACCTCGGTGACCTCACCCCGGACCGTCTCGCCCGCCTCTCGCACACCGCGGGCCGTCCCCTCCTGCTCATGCTCGACGGCCCCGAGGAAATGCCGCGGGCCCTGGCCCAGCGCCTTCCCGAGTGGACCGCGGGGACGGCGGCATGGCTGCGGGACACGGGCGCACGGCTGGTGGTGGCGTGCCGGGCGGAGTTCTGGGAGGAAGCGGGGCTGGGATTCCCGGCGGGGACGCTGTACGACCCCAGGGACCGCACCGGGCGGGGAGGCGGCCGCGAGGCCGGTGATGCCGCTGAGGCTGTTGATGCCGGCGAGGCAGGTGAGACCGTGCTGCGGTTCCTCCCTCCCCATGTGCGCCTGGGAGACCTGCGCGAGGACGAGGCCCGCCGGGCACGCGCGCGCTACCGCATCCCCGACGACGCCCTCGCCGACCCCGACGCCCGTCACCCCCTCACCCTCCGGCTCCTCTCCGAGGTCCACGCGGCCCTTGCCGACGCACCCCAGGGGCAGGCCCACTCCCACACCCGCGTCGACAGAGACGAGGTGTTCTCGGCGTACCTCGACCTGATGTGCCTGCGCGTCGCCCTCCGGCTGGCCGGCGGACAGGGACTGCGCGGCGCCGCCGTGCGCCGGCTCGCCGCCAAGGTCGCGGGACAGGTGCACGAGGCCGCCCGCCGGTCCCTCGGCTCCGGCCGGGGCGAACTGGACCGGGAGTCCTTCGAGGAGGTGTTCCCGTGGGGCCAGGCCCCCGCGCGGCTCGGCGGCGGCACCGGCTGGGCGTCCGCCGTCCTCACCGAGGGCCTCCTCGTCCCCGCCGGCACCGGCTACCGCTTCGCCCACGAGGAACTCGCCGACTGGCTCCAGGGCACGCACCTCGACCTGGACCAGGCCCTGCGCGCTCTGATCCACCCCAACCCCGCCCCGCCCGGCAGCGCGCCCACAGTGCCCGTACCGCACCACCGCATCGGCCCCGTCGTCCAGGCCCTGCTGCTCCTCGCCCGCCAGCACGGAACGCCCCAACTCTCCCGCCGCCTGGAGGAGTTGACCGACGCCCTCGACACCGACCCCTGCCCCTGGTGGGCCGCCCGCCTCCTCACCGAGGTCCTGCGGCGCGTCCCGGACGCCACCCCGTACACGCCCCTCCTGCGCCTGCTCACCGACCGGATCGTGCGCCGACGGCAACAGGAACCGCCGCTGCCGCCGCCCGCGGAACTCGGCCCCGACTTCTGGACCGCCCTGCCGCTCCCGCCGGGCACCCGGCTCGACCTCCTGCGCCGCCTCGTCCTGGCCGACGGCCCTCCGCACCAGGCCGGACCACGGTTCCTCGACGCCGTCGCCGGACTGCTCACCGCGGACCCCACCGCCGTACAGGCGCACCTCATCGACTGGTTCGACGACGAACGGCCACTGCCCGCCACCCCGCACGCGACCGTCGCACAGGCGGCGCAGGCCCTGCTGCACACCCACCGGCACCGCGCGCTCGACGACCTCACGGAGCTGCTGGTGACCTGCGCGCACCAGCGGGCGGAGGAACTGCTCGACGTACTGGCGCAGGACGAGCCGTCCGCGATCTGCCGAGCCGTCGACCGGTGGGCCCGCGACGAGCGGCCCGCACGCCGGGGCGCGGCGGTGGCGTACGGGCTGCGGGCCGCCCCGCACGTACGCACCGAGGCGGACCGCGCACTGCTGCGCCGCGCCGCCCTCGCCCTGCTCGACCACCCAGACGACCGCACCGTGGACGGCGGTGCGCTAGCCCTGCTGGTCCACGATCCACGCACCCGCGCCCGCCATCTCCCGCAGGCGCTCGGACACTTCGTGGCCGGCGACCCGCGGCTCCCGCCGAGCGCCCTCGTTCCCGCCCTCGCGACCCACCCCGAGCCGGTCCTGGACGCCTTCCGTGCGCGGCTGCGCCGCCCGGACGCCGGGGAGGCAAGGCGCACCCTCGCCGACGTCACCACGCCCGCCCTGGCCCCACGGGTCGCCGCCCTGCTGCGGGAGGAGGCGACCCGGCGACGCCCGGAGACCGCCGTGCGGCTGGTGGTGTGACCGGAAGGCGCACCGGCACGCGCTTCCCGCGCTGACTGCGGCTGCCTCCCGCGACGACGCCCGCGTCGGCTGGTGTGGGGGGTGCCGTGTAGCCGGCGTGCGTGCGCTGGGTCACAGCCCCCATGCCGGTGCCGATGCCGGGCAAGGGCACGCGGCATGGCACCCTTAGACCTGCGTAAGAGGCGGAGCGACGGACACAGGTTCGGCGAGGATGCGACGAGGAGCGGTCACAGTGCAGCGCTGGCGTGGCTTGGAGGACATCCCCCAGGACTGGGGGCGCAGCGTCGTCACCATCGGGTCCTACGACGGAGTTCACCGCGGACACCAGCTGATCATCCGGCATGCCGTGGAACGCGCCCGCGAGCTGGGCGTTCCCGCCGTCGTCGTCACCTTCGACCCGCACCCCAGCGAAGTGGTCCGCCCCGGCACCCACCCGCCGTTGCTGGCCCCGCACCACCGCCGCGCCGAACTCATGGCCGACCTCGGCGTGGACGCCCTTCTGATCCTCCCGTTCACGACGGAGTTCTCGAAACTCTCGCCCGCCGAGTTCGTCGTCAAGGTCCTGGTCGACAAGCTGCGCGCGAAGGCGGTCGTCGAGGGCCCGAACTTCCGCTTCGGCCACAAGGCCGCGGGGAACGTCGAGTTCCTCGCCGGGCAGGGCAAGATCTACGACTTCGAGGTCGAGATCGTCGACCTGTACGTACGCGGCGAGGCGGGCGGCGGCGAGCCGTTCTCCTCGACCCTGACCCGGCGCCTGGTCGCCGAGGGCGACGTCGAGGGCGCCGCGGAGATCCTGGGCCGCCCGCACCGGGTGGAGGGCGTGGTCGTCCGAGGCGCCCAGCGTGGCCGCGAACTCGGTTTCCCGACCGCGAACGTCGAGACCCTCCCGCACACCGCGATCCCCGCCGACGGCGTCTACGCGGGCTGGCTGCACGTGAACGGCGAGGCCATGCCGGCGGCGATCTCCGTCGGCACGAACCCGCAGTTCGACGGCACCGAGCGCACGGTGGAGGCGTACGCCATCGACCGCGTGGGCCTCGACCTGTACGGGCTGCACGTCGCCGTCGACTTCCTGGCCTTCGTGCGCGGGCAGGCCAAGTTCGACACGCTGGACGCGCTGCTGGAGCAGATGGCCGAGGACGTCAAGCGCTGCCGGGACCTGGTGGCGGGGGCGGCGACCGAGTAGCAGGCCTTCGCCGCTCTCTGCGTCTGCCTCGGTCTCCGTCTCTATCTCTGTTTCTTTTTCTTCATGACATCGAAGGGCGGCCGGTGCGTCGGGCACCGGCCGCCCTTCGCTCATGTCGTGCGGCCTACTGCTGTGGCGGCGGGGGAGGGGGCGGGGTCTGTCCGTCCGGCTGCGGGTGGCCGGGGTACGGCTGACCGGGCTGTCCCTGCTGCGGCGGGTAGGGCTGCGGACCGGACTGCGGGTACGGACCCGGCTGGCCGGGCTGCCCCGGGTGGGCGGGCGGCTGTCCCGGGTGACCTGGCTGGCCCGGCTGAGGGTAGGGCTGGCCGGGCGCGAACTGTCCCGGTCCCGGCTGGCCCGGTTGCCCCGGCTGGCCGGGGTACGGCTGCTGCGGGTACGGACCCGGCTGACCGGGGGCCTGCTGCCCCTGAATGGGCCCCGTATACAGCTCCTGTCCCGGGCCCTGGTGCCCCGGCATCGGCGGCGCGGCCACCGGCGGCGGATTGCCATCGCTCGTCCACAGGCCATGCGCCTGCTGATGCCGTACCAGGTCCTCGGCGACCATCGCGGCGAGGTTGAAGTACGCCTCCCGCACCTTCGGCCGCATCATGTCCAGGTCGACCTCGGCACCGGCCGCGAGGTGCTCGTCGAACGGCACCACGACCACACCCCGGCACCGCGTCTCGAAGTGCGCCACGATGTCCTCGACCTTGATCATCTTGCCGGTCTCACGGACACCGGAGATGACGGTGAGGGAGCGGGAGACCAGGTCGGCGTACCCGTGCGCGGAGAGCCAGTCCAGCGTCGTACTCGCACTGCTCGCACCGTCCACGGACGGCGTCGAGATGATGATCAACTGGTCGGCGAGGTCCAGCACACCGCGCATGGCGCTGTACAGCAGACCGGTGCCGGAGTCGGTCAGGATGACCGGGTACTGCTTGCCCAGCACGTCGATCGCGCGCCGGTAGTCCTCGTCGTTGAACGTGGTCGACACGGCGGGGTCGACGTCGTTGGCGATGATCTCCAGGCCGGAGGGCGACTGGGAGGTGAACCGCCGGATGTCCATGTACGAGTTGAGGTACGGGATCGCCTGGACGAGGTCACGGATGGTTGCCCCGGTCTCCCGGCGCACGCGGCGGCCGAGCGTACCGGCGTCCGGGTTGGCGTCGATCGCGAGGATCTTGTCCTGCCGCTCGGTCGCCAGGGTGGAGCCCAGGGCGGTGGTGGTCGTGGTCTTGCCGACGCCGCCCTTGAGGCTGATCACGGCGATCCGGTAGCAGGACAGCACCGGGGTGCGGATCAGGTCCAACTTCCGCTGCCGCTCGGCCTCTTCCTTCTTTCCGCCCAGCTTGAACCGGCCGCCGGCGGCAGCCGGACGGCTGCTCTTCGCCTTCTGCCGCTTGCTGTTGAGCAGTCGGTCCGAGGACAGCTCCACCGCCGCGGTGTAACCGAGCGGCGCGGCACCGGAATGCGTCGCCTGCCGCTGGTCGTGCTGCATCGGCTGCGGCCAGGCGGCACCGGTACGGGGGTCGACCGGCGGGTGGGGCTGCTGGCCCTGGGGGCCGGGCTGGGGCTGAGGCTGCTGACCCGGCTGCGGCTGGCCCGGCTGGCCCTGCTGCGCGGGCGGCGGGGGGAAGCCGTATCCGCCTGCCTGGGCAGGGGAGTCGGGCGAGTTCGGCGCGGGCGGGGCCGGAGGCTGGGGGAAGCCGTACCCCGACTGCTGCGGACCGGTCTGCGGTTGCGCGGGGGGTGGCGGGAAGCCGTAGCCGCCCTGCGGGTTCGGCGCCGGGGCAGGGGGCTGCGGGGGGAAGCCGTAGCCGCCCTGCGGGGGAGCCGGAGGGGTGGGCTGGGGCGCAGCGGGCGCCGGGGCGTTGTCGCTGCCGGGCTGCGGGAAGCCGTAGCCGGGTGGTGCCTGCGGGGCGGGCTGTGCCGGGGCGCTCCAGGAGGCCGGCGCGGGCTGCGGGGCCTGCGGCTGGAACGGCTGCTGCTGGAGCTGCTGTTGCGGGGGCTGCTGCTGTGGAGGCGGCGGGGGGAAGCCGTATCCGCCGGGCTGAGCCTGGGCCGGATCCGGCTGTGGGACGGACGGAGCCTGCGGCTGGGGCTGTGCGGGCCACTGCGCCGCCGGGGCCGGTGCCGCGGGCTGGTAGGACGGCGGCAGCGGCGGGACGCCGCTCTGCGGTGCCGGCGGGGGAGTCCAGGCGGCCGGGGCGTCCGGCGCGGGAGCGGCGAGTCCTACGGGCTGCGCGGAGCTCTGACCGGCGCTGTCGGGACCGGCGGGCGTCTCGGCGCCGTGGGCGCCGTCGTCGTCCGGGGCACCCTCCGGTGCGGAGTTGTCCGGTGCGGTGTTGTCCGGTGCGAGGGAGTCCGGCGTCCCGGCGGGTGAGCCGGACGGGGCGGGCGTACCCGATGTGGCGGATGCGCCGGAGGTGCCGGGCGTGCCGCCGGAGGGCTGGGCGCTCTGGGTTTCCTGATCGGTGCCCTCGGTCTCCTCCGGTGTGCCCGTCGGGTCCGTGAGGGAGGGCGCGCCCCCGTCACCGCTCCCCTGCGGGCCCTCGGCGGTGGGCTCCTCGGCGGCAGCCGTGAGGTCACCCGCGGGAGCCGCCGTACCGTCCGCACCGCCCTCTCCGGTGACCCGCTCGGAACCGGCCTCGGTGTCACCGGCGCCGTTCTGCGGCGCGGCCTCGCCGTCCGCCGCGAGGGGCATGGGAGCGCCGGTCGAGAACGCGACCGGCGTCCCCGTACCGGACCCGGGCTCGTCGGCAGCGGAGTGCGCGCCCGCGGAGTACCCCCCGGCCTGGACGTCGGTCCCGGCCGCGGGCGTGGCGGTGCCGTCGCCGGACGGGGCGTCGGTGTTCGCCGCCGCGTTGCGCTCCGCGATCTCACGCTTCAGCGAGGAGGACGAGATCCGCATCGTCGCGCCGCTGACGAGGTCGCCGTCCTCGGCTTCCTCCTCGGGTGCCACGGGTGCGGGTGACGGCGTGGGCGTCCAGGCGGGCTGGAAAGCGCCGCCGTGCGGCAGGTCGGGTACGGCCACGGGAGGCCCGACCGGCGGCGGAGGCACGGCGGGACCGGGCGCCGGGGCCGGTGGGGGAGTCGGAGCCTGGGGAGCCGTGTTCGACGCGCCCGAGGCGTTCTGCGTGTACCAGGCCGGCGGGGCGTAGTCGATGGTGAACTCGCCCGTCATCTCGATGGCGGACTCCGCGTCGGTCTGGTCGTCGTCGGGTGTGTCCCAGCCCCCGCGGATCCCGTCCCGATCGCTGTTCACAGTTCCTCCTGATGTGGTCGAGCACCCTCGTGCCGTGCTGGGGCGACCGTTACTGTCGTCCGATTCGCCGGGCCGTCCCCCTTCGGGCCCCGGGCCTGTCGTCGCAGAGCCCGCATCGCCCGCTCGCGAGTACTCGCGACGTGCTCTGCCCCAGCCTAATCATCAAAACCGCGAGCCCGGCAGGCCCGCCCACTCGACGGGCTTCCGCAAAGCAGCCCAATGCCCGCTAGAAGGCGACAAGTTGGACATGACAGTCAGGGGGAATGTGTACGCGTGAGACGTCACAGCCCGGCCCGACGCGCATCCCTCGGACCGAGCGCCCCGCCCGAAAAAACGTGGCGGGCCCTGGGAGATGCGCGGCGGTCCGCCGGAGACGCACGGCGGTCCGCCGGAGACGCACGGCGGGTCCTCGGAGCAGCCGCCCGCCCCCGCCCGAAGGCCCATGCCGGACGCGTCCCGAGAAATCGGTCAGCCGACGTCCCGACAGGCTGCCCCGAAAGAGCCGCTCAGTCAGCTCGCCCCGTTCCACCCATGCGGCCCATGGAGCCAACGGGGCAGTTCGCCGCCGTCAGTCCATGCGGCGGGCCACACCCAGCAGCCCGGTCTCGGCATCCGTCGCCTGCGTCAGCACGTACTGCCGGTCCCGCTCCGTGCACCACAGGGTGAGACCGTCCTGCAGGGTGGGCAACGACTCGATCTCGGGGCGCGGCAGCCCTATCACCCGCCCGATCTCCGCGGCCTCGTCCGGCGACACCCGCTGCACGCCGACCAGCCGCGCCTGGCGCAGCAGGCGCGGCGCGACCGGGCTCAGATACGGCAGCAGCGTGAGCACGGCCTGCCACGGCGCCGACACCACGCGTCCGCGCGGCGGGCGCATACCGCAGTCCCGCACCACCAGCACGGGCGTACCGGCCGACGCGCCCTGCGGGGGCACCCGGCCGACGTCGTAGACGGCCAGGCCGTTCTGCCCGCCGCCCATGGCGTGCACCATCGGCATCCAGGCCTGCGGCCGACCCGTCTCCACGGCCACCCGGGCGCCCGTCGCCGCCGCACGCAGCGCCAGCACCTGGGCCGTCCACAGACCGCCGATGAGGAGAATGTCGTACGGCGTGGGCCGGTTGACGCCGAGCACCGCGGGCTGACCCTCGGCGTTGACGCCCGCCACCACACCGTCGTCCCCGAGGGGCAGCGAGAGCGCGCCCATCTGCTCCACGGGCAACGTGTGCCGCGGATGACGCGGGCCGATCAACCCGAACCCGGTACGCAGCCGCTCCTTGAACGCCGCCCCGCCCTCGGGCGAGGACGACTGCGTCGACGTCGTCATGGCCATCAGCGGGCACCTCCGAGCGGCAGGGTGGCGAGAACGCCGGGGAGTTGTTCACGATCCAGCCGGGCGAGCCCGGTACGCACCTGCCGCGCCGCCTGCTCCAGATCGCGTCGCGCGTTCGTCAGCTCCTGGTTGCTGCGCCCGGTGATACGGAGGTGACCGGCGACGGACACGTCCTTGCGGTCCCCCCGGGCGAGAGTCAGGCTGAACGTCGTCGCCAGCGCGGGAACGGCGGTGAGCTGCGCCACCAACTGCGCCAAAGACGTACCGGAATCGCCCAGCTGGGGCCAGCGCCGCACCCAGTACGTGGTGTGCCGCCGGTTGTCGCAGCGCCAGCTGCGGCTGGTCTCCTCGGTCCGCCGCTGCGGCACCTCGCCCCGCCCCGCCTGGGCGGCCTGCGCGGTCACCATCGGGTTGGCGCACGCGGAGGTGGCGATCGCGGCCGTCAACTCCTCCTCGGTGAGGATGTTGGCGAGGAACCCGGCACCGGTCAGCCGGCTGGCCAGATGCTCCGCCGACCGCACCAGACACTTCTGCGCGCCCAACAGGCCACCCCCGCGAGCGGCCACCGCCTCCGGGCACAGCTCGGGGTCCAGCTTCAGCGCGATCCACGTGATGCGCACCGAGGGGGACCCCGTCTGCGCCTGCAGCGGGGCGTAGTTGCTCACCACGACGGACTGCTGGGGCAGATGCAGTGCGGGCGCCGGCTGGGTGTGCACCACGATCTGCGCCGACTCCAGGAGGATCCCGTCGACCTCGAGGGCGTCCTGTACGAGCCCGACGGGCAGCGGCCGACGACTGCGCTCCGCGCGCAGCGCACCGGCGTCCGACTCCACCTGGAGCAGCGCGGTGAGGAAGCCACCGTCGCCCACCATGCCCACCGGCCGCCGCTGATCGCGGTCGTCGCCGCGGCTGTGGCTGTACGTCCGCAGGTTCGGGTCGCACTCCACGGCGGGCGCCAGACCGGAGTCGGTGCCCGGCGGCAGCGGAGTGTTCGCGGCCTTGCGGGTGCGGGCCCGCAGCGCCAGCAGGGCGCCCAGCCACTCGGGCAGGGACAGCCCACGGCGGCGTACCAGGGCGAGCACCACGAGGACCGCGGCGACCACGCCGGCCGGCACCATCGCGACCATGCCGATGAGCCACCCGACAGCGACCAGTGCCGCCGCCAGCTCCAGCATGACCAGCCGCTGCACCGTGAACGAACCCCCGCGCCCCGAGCGCGACTTGAGGTGCGGCGTGACAGACCCGTGGTGCGAGGCGGAGGCGGCGTGCGCCGCGCCCGACCGTGCCGTGGGGGGCTGGGGCGAGGACGGGCCGGGGGAACCCGACCGGCGCGCGCGACTCGATCTCGACCCCGATTGCGATCGCGACCGGGCCCGCGTTGCGGAAGCCATCACTCCAAAACCCCCGAACTCTTCCTAAAACCCTTGCCCTTCGGCCCCTTCCAGGCCTGAGCACCCTACCCGTGCCACCAGCACGGTCACGCAACAGGCATAGTAGGGGGCGGCTCTGACAGCCCAGGCATCAGAGGCAACAGAGAACGGGGTAGAACCTTCACAGGTCCCCCACGGCTCCGCACGGGGAGAGAGCGGACACAGATGGCATCACGGCGGGACGAACTCAACGCCTACACCTTCGCGAAGCGCCGTACGCTCGCATCCTTCTTGCAGCCCTCTCCGACGGGCTCGGAGGAAGGCGCACCCAAGCCACTGAAGGCGCTGTTGCCGGGCACCATCGTCGGGGTGGTGATCCTCGCGGTGTTCGGCGGCATCGGCATGTTCAGCCCGACCGCGCCCAAGGGCTGGAACACCCCCGAAGAGCACGTCATCGTCGCCAGCGACTCGACCACCCGGTACGTGGTCCTGAAGACGGGCAAGCAGACACAGCTGCACCCGGTCCTCAACATGGCCTCGGCCAAGCTCCTGCTGGACCCCGGCAAGGCCGACGTCATCACCGTCGACGAGAAGATCCTGGACAGCGGCAAGCCGCCGCACGGCGCCACGATCGGCATCCCCTACGCCCCCGACCGCCTGCCCTCGGCCGACGAGGCCGAGACCGCCAAGCGCTGGGCGGTCTGCGAGCGTCCCGGCGAGGGCGGCCGCGCCATCCAGAAGGCCGCGTTCGTCTTCGCCAAGAAGGAGTTCGGCAAGACGGAGGGACGCGACAAGCTCACCGGCGGCGACCTGATGTACGTCGTCGGACCGGACGAGAAGACCCAGTACGTGGTCGACGCCCGGGGCACGGCGTACCAGATCGAGGACACCACCGACACCGAGTTGCTCAAGGCCCTCGACACCCAGGGCCGCGACCCGCAGCGCGTGTCCCAGGAGTGGCTCGACACCCTGCGCAAGGGCGACCCGATCTCCATTCCGACGATCGGGAACACCCCCGGCGCGACGGCGAACGTCTCCGGACTCCCCGAGCAGTACGACAAGGTCGGCGAGGTCATCAAGGCCCTCAACGGCTCGAAGATGCAGTACTACGTGGTGCTGCCGGGCCGGGTTGCCGAGATCTCCGAGTTCGTCGCCACCCTGCTGCTCAACAGCGGTGACCTCGTCGCCGTCGGGCAGGCGGGCGAAGCGCAGCAGGTGAGCCCCGGCGCGGTGGTCGAGAGCACGCCCTTCGAGACCGCGAAGAACACCTGGCCGACGTTCAAGCCCCAGACCGTGAACGACGGCACCAGCGCCACCTCCGGCCGCAACACCGTCTGCAACGTCCTGCTCTCGGTCGGCTCCAAGGGCAGGACGACCCTGTCCACCTGGGCGGGCACGGACTTCCCCGCCCAGCTGCCGACGGGTTCCTCCAGCGGCTACGTCACCGCCGGTTCCGGTCAGCTCTACCGCCAGTTCCAGGGCACGGAGACCGGCGCGGGCGGCGTCTTCCTGGTCACCGACACGGGCCTGCGCTACGCCCTGCAGTCCAACAGCGACAGCGCCACCGACGACGAGGGCTTCGGCACGTCCTCCAAGAAGCGCCAGGAGGAGCTCCAGGAAGCCAAGATCGCCCAGACCCGGCTCGGCTACGAGAAGGTGACGCCCACGCCCGTACCCGCGGTGTGGTCGACGTTCCTGCCGACGGGCCCGCGCCTGTCGGAGGCGGCGGCACGGCTGCCGCAGGGCTCCTAGCGGCGCGGCGGAGGAGAACGAAGCGATGCTGAACGCAAGGACGCCGGCGATCCGGGAACGGGGCAGGAGGGCGGCCGCACTGGCCGCCGCCACCACGATCGTGGCGAGTGTCTCGGTGGTCGCCCTGCCCGCGACCGCCGCCCACGCGGACGAAGAGTGCACGTTCCCGTCGAAGCCGTACACGGGCCGCCCCTGGGCACTGCAACGCGTCAACCTCGACGAACTCTGGGCGCAGTCCAGGGGCAAGAACGTCCAGGTGGCCGTGATCGACACCGGCGTGGACGTCAAGAACCGCCAGCTCACGGAGGCCGTCGAGGCGTCCAAGGGCGCGAACTTCCTGCCCCCGAAGAACGCCAAGGGCGAGAAGATCGAGCGCGGCAACAACCAGGGCACCACCGACACCGTCGGCCACGGCACACGCGTCGCCGGCATCATCGCGGCCCGCCCGATGAAGGGCACCGGTTTCGTGGGCCTGGCGCCCGACGCCACGATCATCCCCATCAAGCAGAACAACGCGGAGGGCGACGGGACGGCCCTCACCCTGGCGACGGCCATCCGCCACGCGGTCGACGAAGGCGCCGACGTCATCAACATCTCCCAGGACACGGCCAACGCCGTGAAGCCCGACTCGCGCCTGGAGGACGCCGTCGACTACGCCCTCGGCCAGAAGGTCGTGGTCGTCGCCTCCGCGGGCAACGACGGCCTGGGCGGCAAGGTCCAGATCACCTACCCGGCGTCGTACAAGGGCGTCCTCGCGGTCGCCGCCTCCGACCGCAACAACGAGCGGGCCGCCTTCTCCCAGTCGGGAGATTTCGTGGGAGTCGCCGCCCCCGGTGTCGACATGATCTCCACAGTTCCCGGCGGCGGTCACTGCTCCGACAACGGTACGAGCTTCTCGGCGCCGTACGTGGCGGGAGTGGCCGCGCTCCTCAAGTCCAAGTACCCCACGTGGACGGCCCAGGAGGTCGTCGCCCAGATCGAACAGACGGCGGAACGCTCGATCCCCGGCAAGGACCGCAACGTCGGCTGGGGCGTCGTCGACCCCGTCAAGGCCCTGATGGACGTGGACCCGGAACACCCCGTCCAGTCCCCCAAGCCGGAGGACGGTGTCTCCCGGGCCGAGGCACCGTCCATCACCCCCCTGCACTTCGGCGAGACAGCCGAGGAACGCAACACCCGCCTGGCGACGTACGTCGTCGTGGGCGGGCTGGTCGTGGTGGCCGGGCTGGGCGGTACGGCGGTGGCGGTCCGGGACGCGCGCCGGCGGCGTACGCGGCTCGGGGGCCAGGTGTGACGGCGCTGGGCCCGGCTGCGAAGTTCGCTGCCGGTCCGAGTACGTGACGACTCGTCACCCGCATTGAGGCGGCCGCCCGTTCGATGACTTCAAGACTCCGTATTTCCGATCCACCCCCTCATTGGTGAAGATTATTTGCGGGTACGGCGAAGTGCTCGTGGAGCGCCGTCCACCACTCGCTTGGAATTGCGGTCTTTACTTCTCCTATCCAGGTCAGCGAGCCTCTGGGGCCACATGGCGCGGCTGTGTCGGCACGTATGCTCTCGGTGTCTTCTTACCTTGATAAGACCCGGAAGGAATCTCCCCACCATGACCAAGCCCCGCCTGTCCGCAATAACTTGGAGCCTCTCGGCGGTAGCCGTCGGCGTGCTGCTCGTTGGCTGCTCGGCCTCGGTCAAGGCTGAAACGTCCGAGCCGAAGATTTCCAAGGACAAGCTGGCCGCCACGGTGGCCGAAAAGCTCGCTGCCACAACGGGCCAGCCGAAGCCGGACATCACCTGCCCCGAGGACCTCGCCGGGAAGGTCGGCAACACCACCCGCTGCAAGCTCACGGCGTCCGACGGCAGCACCTTGGGTGTGACGGTCAAGGTCTCCTCCGTCGACGGAGACAACATCAACTTCGACATCAAGGCCGACGACACGCCTTCCCCGGCCGCGAACTGATTGACCCCTCTCCCGCTTGATGACGTGGGTGAAGTCCCCCTCAGGGCCGTCCGGTTCGTGAATCTATGGTGTGCGGGGACGGCGGATCCGGTGTGCGGCCCGGACAGTGAATCCGGGAAGAGGATGGCACCCCCGCCTCGGCTGACCCCGCCCGCGAGACACTCGGGAACCCCTTGGCCGCATGAGGGCACTGAGGGGCCCTGCGTGGCTGCTTTGCCGGAGTCGTGAAGAGCCGGTGAGCACACGTTTTCGGACACATCAGCGGTGATAGCGTTCACGCGCTCAGCGCGAAGTGTGCGCGATACAAGCGGAGTTGAAAGACGGGGGTGCGCCGTGGCCGGCGATCTCGGAGTAGGGCCCGACGTCCTCAAGCAGGGCGGAAAAGACATCCTGGAAGTGCTCAAGCCGGTCAAGAAAGTGGACTTGGGCGACGAGGCCAAGCAGGCCTCTGAGATCGGTGACGACGACGCCGCCGCGGCAATGGTGACCTTCTGCGCGACGTGGGAGGGAGGCGCCGCCTTCCTCGCCGACTGCGCGGCCACCTTGGCGGAGGGGCTGAACAAGGCCAACGGCGACTTCGATGACACGGACCAGGCCATTCGGGATTCGGTGAACTCCGTCAAGAAGGTATTGGTCTAGCAACAGAAACGGGGGAATTCGCAGTAATGGCAGCTTCACTCGGGTCCACGAGTGACCCGAAGGACCTCATCCCGGGAGACGCCGGCAAGCTCGGCAGCCTCGAGACCTCGCTCAAGAAGTGGTCGACCACGTTCGACGGCATAGGCGACGGCCTGCGTGACGTGCGCGTCAAGGACTGGGTCGGTCAGGCCAGTGACGCCTTCTGGCCCACGTTGAGCAAGGAGAAGACCAACTGGTACTTCGCGAGCGACACGATGTCCGGGGCCGCCAAGGCGGTCCACTCGTACGCCTCCACCCTGACCTGGGCGCAGGGACAGGCCGGGACGGCCATCGACAAGTGGAAAGCCGGCGACCACGAGGCCGCGGAACAGCTGCTGAGCACCGCGCGCAAGCAGCTCAAGGAGCAGGCTGAGAGGCTGACCAAGAAGCTCAACGACCTTGCGGGCAGCGCATCCGACAGCCCCGACTGGCTCGTGGCGGTCAGAAGCGGGGTGGATGCCAAGAAGTGGGCTGAAGAGCACGGAGTCGGCAAGAGCGCCATCGGTCCTACGGCGTGGGCCAGGGAGTCCCAGAAGTGGAAGACCGACGAGGCCAGCCACTGGCGCCGCAGGGAGAAGGAGTGGGGCAAGGACGCCGACGGCAACTACTACCTGCGGAACAAGCCCGACACGGCCGGGGACGCCGACCCGACCACACCCGGCCCGAAGGCCGACTGGAACATCAAGCTCGCCGAGTGGTCGGGCAAGGCCAGCGTTTGGTCGGATGGTGTTGCAGGGGAGAAGAAGTGGGGCGACTTCACGGGGAAGGGCGCAGCCGACGTAGCAGTGCTGGGAGTTGACGGCTCGGTCGGCGCGAGTGTCGCGAACGGGCAGCTGCAGGCGGGTGCTTCGGGGACCGCGTACCTGGCTCAGGCATCCGCGAACGGCAGTGTCGAGTACGGCGTGGCCGCCGTCCAGGGCGAGGCCAAGGCCTTCGCGGGCGCGGACGCCTCAGCGAAGGTGGGCGTCGGCAAGGACGGAGTGCACGCCGGCGCGGAGGCGTTCGCCGGAGCCAAGGCCACCGGTTCGGTCTCGGCCGACGTCGCCGGCGTGGGCGCCGGTGCGACCGGTGAGGCGTGGGCGGGCATAGGCGCCGAGGCCAACGCCGACCTGGGCATGAAGGACGGCAAGTTCACCATCGGTGGAGAACTCGGGGCCGGTCTGGGCGTCGGCGGCAAGGTCGGTGTCAACATCACCGTCGATCCCGGCAAAATGGTCGACTCGATCGGCTCCGCGGCGGACGACGCCTGGGACCACACACTCGGCAGCTTCTTCTAGCCCGAGTCGACGTGCACTGAAGGATGGGATCCACCATGACGACCACACTGCCGGTCAAGATTTCCTTTTCACTGCCGGACGGCTGGCAGGCGGCGCCGCCGGACGAGGTGGGAGCGCCGGGCGCCGCCTTCGTCGCGCTGCACCCCGCCTCCATCGACGGCGGGTTCACGGCGAACATCACCATCTCCGGTGAGATGCGCAACGACGGCGCCACCCTGTCGGAGATTGCCGCCGAGTCGGTGCCCAGGCTGGAGGAGGCAGGGCCCGTACGGGTCGTCAAGAAGGTGGATGCGGGTACGCCGGACATCCCGGGCCTGACCGACCCTCCGGGCATTCTCCAGAACCTCGTCCTCTCCACCACCCTGCGAGGGGAACCCGTGGAGCTGTGCCAGAGCCAGCTGTACCTCGGTATGGAGGACGTCAACTCGCCGGCGAAGCGCGCCGTCCTCGAGTTCGTCCTCACGGCGACGCAGAACCAACTCGACGAAGTGCTCGACGACTTCCGGCAGTTCCTCAGGACGGTACGCCCGGCCGACGACACTGAGGCCTAGCGAGCTCAGGCACGCCGCACACACACCCGAGTGCCCCTTGCCCCGGCGAATCACCGCCTGGGGACAAGGGGCACTCGGCGTTGCTCAGGCGGCCGTCCATGCCTGTGCGGGAATCTGGTCGAGCACGTCACACAAATAGTTCAGCTTCTCTTCCAGGACCTGCGGAGACAGCGTGCCCGTGTACCACGTGAACAGTTCGTCGTCGCGCAACTGAAGAGGAGACTGCCTGCCCCGTGGGTCCGTGACCAGGAAAGATGCCACGGAGTCGCTCAGGATGCCGCGGGCGAAAATCTCGTCCTGGGTGACGACCCGGAATATGTCGTCGAATTCGGTCATGCCGAGCCGCATCCGCTGCCTCCGGTCGAGCAGCGCGTCCGTCTTACTCGGTCGCAGAATCTCCACCGGCTGCCCATGTCCCGGAGCCTTGACCATAAAAATTGCTTCGATGGTCGGGCGTTTGCGTTCGCCGGCGTTGCCGGACATGGGGTTGTTGTAGCGGTGCTCGAAGCACATGAAGGATCGGCCACGGAACTCACCGGTGAGGCAGTGCCAGGCACTCAGGTTCGAGCCGCTGCCAGGCATGGGGCCCACACCGCAGAACTGAGTGGCCTGCCCACGCGCACGTTGCTCATACGTCCAGCCGCGCGCTACGGCGAGCCGCGGGAGCTCCGCCCAGTCGCGCCTGATCCGCTTGTCCTCCTTGTTGGTCCGCACGAACACCCAGATGACAAGAGTGAACATCCCGACAATGAAAGCGAAGAAGACCACCTTCGCCAAGATCCCTAGCAGCTGCTCCATGACCCGAGATTATTGCGGACTCCATGTGCTCCCGTGAACTGAGGCTTCCTCGGTGTCCCGGCCGTCCAACCACCACCAGCGCGGGTTCTTCGTGCACCGCACAAACGGTGAAGATCATCTGCATGCGCGGCAAACTGACGGAAACCGGATGACGAGACTCAGCGGAGGAAAGGAAGCCGCATGCGCCCGCGAGTTGCGCCGCTTTCGATCAGGCGGTGACCGCTGAGGGCCCGGCCGCTCGGGTTGATGTTGCCCGGCTTCACTGATGCCTGCCACCTCGCGCGACTTACTCGCCTGCGCTGCACGAGGTTGCCAATCGTGAAGGTTCGCGGGAGATTGAGGGTGCTGATGTCTCGCCGACCGCCTTGAGCGCGGTAACGAAGGCTGACCAGCCGGCGGCGGCGAACACGACGGCCGCACCGGCAGGGGTTCTTGGAGTCCCGGACGGGGACGCCGGCGGGGTGGCCGTCCAGGACCTCGAAACAGCTACCGCCCTCAGCGTTGCTGTAGGAGGACCGGCGTCAGCCCTCCCGCGTGGAAGCGTCCCGGAAGTTGCGCTCTCAGTCATCGTGTCTAGCCCTTCGCTGTTGCCCTCATCAGAGCCAGTGAGGTCTTTCAGCGTTGCCGCTCCAGGGTGAAGACGACATCGGCATTGACGTCATTCGATTCGGGCTGCGCCGGGATCGGCGGAAGATGCGCCAGGACTTCAGTCGTGCGACGCAGCATTCGACTGCTCCACAAGCCACGGACAGCGTGCGGTTCACGGTTTGCTGGGTCGGTGTGAGCTCACCGGCTCGGCGGGCGTCTGAGGGGTGTCGTTATGCGCAGTTGATGAATTGAGTTTGGTGATCATCGGCATGCACTGGAGTCCTCCAGTGCCTTGGTATAGGACATGATCAGCTTTTTCATTGCATCGGGATCAGCCCGGTCTTGAGTGAATACCTGGATTACGCCGTACAAGTCCTGATCGGGGTGCTTCGCGGACTTGCAGGATTCTGTGGTCTTCCCCACACCGCCAGTGCCCGAGTAGAGATACCGATCGTCGTCGGTCACTCGGCCATTCTCCGTCTTGTCGTACGCATCGGCAACAGTGGCAGCGCTCTCCCTATTGCCCCACCACGTCTGAATCTGACGCACCGCGATATCGCCGTCAATGATCACGTCACATTGCTTCGTGCCACCATTGGGAGACGATGGTTTTACTGTGATGGAATCTCCTCCCGGCAGGAAGGGGTTTAGGGGTTTGGAATCTGAGCGAATACCGCATAGGGCGCCGGGGGCAGTATAATTCTTTTCCTCATTGCCACCGCTTGAACACCCAGATATGAGCACAGTTCCACCCAGGGCGACAGCGACCGAAGTCGACGCTCGTACGAGTCGTACGAGTCGTACGCGTATGGGGAGTCGGGGTCCGAACATGAAAAACTCCTCTCGCGGGGTATTCAGATTTCGGTCTTTAGGTGCAGTGCCGTGTAAGGCAGTCCATAGTTTTGGTGAGTGCCTCAGATGTCACTCAAGGTTGGCGAGCAGGTTTTTCTCTCCAAGAGGCGTGGTTTTACGCTACTGGCACTCATCGGAATTCTCGACAGCGCGAGTATATGCGCGCATCAACTTCTTCACGGCGTCCGCGTCATTCACACTCTTGCCATAGGCTTGAATCGCAGTGAAAAGAGTGTGTTTGGCGTGATCACGGTTGACACAAGAATTCACCCGCTCCACTCCGCCCGTGTCGGAATATAGGTACGTGTTGTTATCGCCTGACTGCGCCGACTCCAACTGTGGGTGCGCGTCGGCGACGTCGTTAATGCTGTCTTCTTTCTCCCACCATTCTCGGCTCGCTATGAGTGCCGCTTTTCCGTCAATGTTGATCTGGCAGCGCTTCCTGCTGGGGACCGGATTTCTCTCCCGAACCTCGACCGTCTTTCCCGGGGGTAGAAGTTTCGAGATCAACTGTGGGTCCACAGACACGCCGCAAAGGTTCTTGGGGACGTCATACTCCTGTGCTTCGTTCGACCCGGAGCAGCCGACGAGCGTGCCCAGTGTGGCGAGCAAAAATGACGCAGCCATAACGCGTACGTTATTCAACTGGAAAACCTCTTATTCTGCTTGAGGTACTCGGTTCTAGATGTCCGTCACAAGCTCTGGTGCCACCCGGTCCATGTAGGAGCCGGCGTCCAGGAAGCCCTTGGATGACTCATCTTCAGCCCAAGTAGCTACATCGCCTGAAAGGTGATACGACCTTGCAGCTTCCGACGCGGCGCTTCGGGTGTACTTCATGTTGCTGTCCTGGCCGTTCTCCCAACTCTCACCCATTTTGGGGCCGGCCTCGTCCTTCGCGCTTCCCTCTGCGTCTTTAAACAACTGCTCCAAGACAACGCTGGTTGCGGTTCCGGCAGCACCACCGACCCCAGCGCCAACTACAGGAGAAGCGATGAATGACGTACCGATGCCGACGCCGGTGCCCACAGTTCCCGAGATGACGTTCTTCCACTGAGACACCGCGTGGTCGTAATCGTCGTCTTCCAGTGCGCCCGGTGCTGCGATAGCCTCGTTGCGACCCATTGCCAGGGTTCCAGAAACCTCACCCGAGTGGCGTGCAATGGAGCGAACGGTGAGTTGCAGATCATCATCGGGACGCTGGCTCTGCGGCAGATCGGGGTTCAGGTGATACTCCATCAGTTCTGCCATGTAGGCCTTCTGGCCCACCTCGACCGCTGCATAGCCTTCTGGGTTCTGACCGATGGCAAAGAGGAACCGCGATACGTCGCGGTGGTTCAGCTCGGCCGCGGAGCCATCTACGGGGTAGAGTTTCTGGACGCGATCCCACGCATCCAGACCGTCCCTGTCACTCTTGCTCGGGTTCGGGTCGACATCTGTTGCGGCCCGGTCGATGTCCGGCAGGTACTCAGAAGCGATCTGCCCGATGCTGTCCGACATATAGCTGCTGTCGGTTAGGCGCCCATTGTCCTCTGAGATCGAAGTCACGATGCTCTCGAAGAGCTTGGTCTGGCCCTCATTGTGGGCAGGTGTATCCATTGTTGGCTGCTCGCCAGCAGGATGCCCAGTGGTGGCAGCTTCCAGGGCCAGAGCCAGGTTGTTCTTCCCTGTGTGGAGATCGTCGCCCTTCGAGTCCGTCTCCTCAGGCCAGTCCCGCTCCTCAAAGAGATACTGGAAGTTGGACAGTTCCTTCTTGCCCTTGTAATCGTCCTCGTCGTCCGAGTCCCACTCGAAGGGGTTGTCCGGATCGTCCTTCGAGACGTACTGCTGGTTGAAGAAATCGGTAGCCGCGTCGGGGCTGTTGGACAGGCCCTTCAGGTAACCCGTGAGGGGATCGGAGCCGCTGTCGTCCCCGATCCGGTTGAGCCATGGGTCCATCCCCATGTGCTGCCAGGCCATGTTGTCGTGCTCACCATTGCCAGTGAGCCTGCGCTCGGTGACCATGAGCTTGATCCCGTAATCCTTGAGGAACTGGTCGTCGTAGTCGCCCGTTCGCATCAGGTTGCTCATGACCTGGAAGCCCATTGGGCCACCGTTGTTGCCATAGATCGGTTTGTCGCCGATGTCGATCATCGAGCGCTTCCAGTCAGTCATCGCGACTGAGTCGCTCTGTGTGGCGTTGGCCAGCGTCATCCCAAGATTGCGCTGCAGGTCGTCGAACTGGTCGTGACGCCTTTGCCCGAGTTCGTAGTTCCCCCGGTGGGGATCGTTGATCCCGGTCCAGAACTCCAGCGTCTTCTGCGGCCCGAGGGTCGTGGCGAACGTCTCGGCGAACAGGTCGTCGTTGGCGTACTGCTTGAGCCCGGCGTTGAGTCGGTCGAACTCCTCGACGGTCAGGTCTTCAGGGTTCTTTCTCGCCAGTTTGGCCAGGTTCTCGGCCTGCTTGATGGCCTTGTCCGCAGAGTCCCGGTTTGTGTAGTTTGCATCCGAGAAGCCGAGTTGACTCTGGTCGGCGATGGCCTGAAGAACCGTCTTGGCGGAAGTATCGCTCTCCGTCGCCCTGTCCAGAATCTTCTGGATCTCGTCCGTCAGCGCAGTGATGTCACCCTTGTTGGCCTGGTCCTCCTGGGCCCGGCCCTCCGGAGGCACATTCGTGGTGACCGTGAAACCGCCCTCGTAGCCGATGACCGTGAGCTTCTTCTTTCGACCGCCCTCGATGGCGTCGACGAGCTGCTGGTGGTAGCCCTTCAGCTCGTTGCGGGTGTCTCTGAGGATGCTGTGAATGGTCTTGGCCTGCGTGTGTGCGTCACTGAACTCGCCGGCCGTCTTACCGATGAACTCCTTGGTGACCGTGGCATTCACACCTGCCCACTCGGCCTTGTTGGCGGCCTGGTGAAGTTCACTTTCGGCATCCTTCTTCAACTGCTCAAGGTGCTTGACGAGAGTCGACCAGTCCGTGACAGCTTCGTCGAGCAGGTTGAAGTTGGCGTGGTGGAGGGCGTCGAGATCCATCGGGTTTCGTCCTTCAGGTTGGAGCGGGGAAGTGAGGGCTTGTCTCGGGCAGGTGTGAAACCCAGCTCGCATCGCAAGGACGCGGCGTCGGCACCCAAGCGCCGCTACTCCTTCTTCTCGTCCTTCTTCCCATAGACGGGGTTCTTGTCGCCGGGCTGCCCGACCCTCTCGTCGAAGCCGGCATCCAGCAGGTCGATGCTGCTCATCTGACGCTCGATAAAGTTCTCGTCGCCGGCATGCAGTTTCTTGGTGACTTGAAGGTGATTCGAGATCTGGGCGCAGGCGTCCATCAAGGACTTGAGTTGTTGGTCCCACCGGTTCGACACGTGCTGCAGTCCGGCCCCGAGCTCGAATCCCTGCTTCGACAGGTCGGAGGCTGCGCTGTCACTCGGGGCGACAGCTACGCGGGCTTTGTCCCACAACTGGTTGTAGAGGTCGTGGGCGGACTTGCTGATCTTGGTGAGGCTCTCGTTCTTGACCTTCAGATCGCCGTAGCCGCTCGGCGGCACGTAGCGTCCGCCATCACCTGGGTCGAGTTGGTTCAACTGCATGTGGGCCGACTGCCGCTCCGCCGCGTGAGCTTTGAGTTGATCCCACTCTTCCCATGCCATGCGTGATCTCTCCCCCGAGTGCTCGGCTGCCGGTCCTCGCCTCGGAGGGGCGCTGCAGCTTCGATGGTGTGGTGGCCGATCAAGTTAGCAACCCAGACCATGGAAAATTTGAGCCATGTCCGCTGCGCGTAGATTGTCGGACGTGAAGGTTCGCAGGGGATGCGCACTGTGACAGACAGCAGTAGCCGACAGGATGGCCCCCATCCGAACCCCGGACGGCCGGAACCGTGGCCGCCTCGCCTGAGGTGCCCCGGGGGGGTCGGTGTGCCAGTGACGATCACCCGAATGGGTTCACCTGCGCGCTTAGTTGTCGGCGAAGCCGCGGGTGAAGGTGGTCTTCATCCCCGTCCCACTCGTCCTGTCAGCCCCTTCTTGCGGTTGTCCTTGGCGTCTTCGGCGAGCTCTTGAACTCCCCGTCCGACGCCGCGTGAATCATGCGGCGTCGGAACGCCAACGCACGGGAGAGGTCAACCTTCGTACCCAGGCCAATTCGCCTTGCTGATCGGAGGAACCGAACTAGGCAGATTGGTGTCGTTCTTGCAGCCCCCCTGTTTGGCAACGTCCCGCGCCAGCTGGAGCATGATGTCCACGCCGACCTTGCGGGCCTCGGCCGCGGACAGGTCGCTCCCCTTCATCGGCCGTGCCAGGACATCGACCTTGATGTACTTGTCCCGTTTCCTGTACGCGGGTGCGTCGTCAGGGAGATCGGGTATGCACTCGAAGAACACCACCTGCGAGGCCCTGAGGTAATACGCGAGCACGCCCATGTCCATCCGAGTGCGAGGTTCGTCCCCCCGCGCGTCGGCCGTGGGGAGCTCGTCGGCTGGAGGAGTGTCGTCGTTCCATGCGATGTCGACGTCCAGAACAGTGTCCAGAGAGCCGTCGCTCTGTGCTTCGTATTCGCAATGGCTCGGAAAGTGCTCCGAGACGACCCGGAAGTCATCCTGTTGATGCAGGAGCTTGCTGCCCCGGCCGAGAAGCTTCTGCAGGGTGGCCTGGTTCGGTGTCCCGTTCCAACACGGTTTGGACGGGGCCTTGAGCGCGTCGGCTTTTCCTTCGTCAGAGCGGGCCGACCAGAAGTAGACGCCCGCTCCGAGGGCCGCCAGTACGACAACGACACAGAGCGCTTTCGCTCTGCCGGACATTCTTCCGACGCTCATGTCATCCCTGCTTGGTCGCTTGCTCTACGAAATTTTGTCAACTATTACCGAACCAAGGTCATTTCGGAGGATTGCGTTTGTAGTGGTCCTTGGCCTCCCGCTGCAGCTCCTTGCCGTGGTCGAAGCCCTCACCTGTCTGCTGTGTCACGTCGCGACGCATGTCCGTCGGATCCACGCCAGCCGGGGTGCCGGCGACCTGCAGTCCATTCGATGCCTGGTCAAGAGCGTTCTGGCGGGCGTTGAAGGAGGACTCTCCCGCAGTGTGAGCAGTCTCGGCAGAGGTGTTCCGTTCTGCTCCTTCGACCACCTCGCCGACGACTACCTCGGTGACACCGTTGATGACCTCTCCGGCGATGGGCACGCGCTCGGTGGCCAGACCGACAGTGGAACCGAAAGCGGTGTTGAACATGTCCGCTCGCTTTTGCAACGCATCGTTGTAGTCCTGGTCGCTCTGCTGGCCCCCGGTGACGATCTGGTCGTGTCGAGCCCCTGAGAGGAGGCCCTCCACCGTTCCGGTGTTGTACGCGATGTGCTTCAGGTTCTCCGCTGGAGTTCCGGCGTACCTCTCCGGGTGCGCGTTGGCGTCCTGCATCACCCCGGCCGAGTAGTTCTCCGCCCCCAGGGTGGCCTCGGCATAGCCGTCCGGATTCCTGCCGACGGTGTCAAGGAACTCCGCGGTGGCAAGCGCGTCGGTGAACTTGGTCGGACTGCCGTAGAGATCGTCGAATTCGTCGGACTGGCTCAACGTGGAATTGACCTCGGGCATGTACTCGCCAGCCATTCGTCCGAGGCTGTCGCCCATCGTGTCGTCGGCCAACTTGGGATCAGCGGCAACCGCGTTGATGACCTGGTTCATGATGTCCTGGCGCGCTTGGCTGTGTTCGGGGTGGGCACCGACGTCACCGTGGTCGTACGGAAGTCCGGACACCGCCGCCTCAAGAGCGTGCCCCAGAGCGTCCTTCCCGTAGATCACCGGGTCCTTGGCCGCCATGGGAGAGGTCATGTCAGGAATCCACTGTCGGGCGCCGTCGCCCTTGCCGTCCGCACCCATGCCCATCAGGTAGTCCAGATTGCTCATCTGCTTGCCGGGGCCCGCGACGTCGGCGTTGAAGAAACTTGTGGCCGCGTCCGGATTGTGCCCGTAGGCCTCCAGAAGACCCGTGACCGGATCCCACCCGCGGCCGCCCTCTGTGTCGGCGTTCAGGCCGAAGTTCTTCATGCCCCCGTAGTTTCCATCGGGGCGCCCCCACGATCCGCCTTCCCGCTCGTACGCGATCATGTCCTTGCCGACCTTGTCGAGGAAGCCCTTCGGGTACTCCCCGTGCCGCAACAGCGTGCCAAGCACCTGGTACCCCTTGGGTGCCACCTGGTTGCCCTGCATCTGCAGATCAAGATCACTGCGTCCGACGCGCATGAGTTCGTCGGTCCACTTGTCGCCGAGACCGGGAGTCGCGGTGGCGAGCGCCGTGCCCATGCTGTCCTGGATGCTCCTGGCGAGACGCAGTTGCTCCCCGCCTTCCGCTGTGCCGTCGAGTGAGAGCTGGGCCTGGAACCGCAGCGCCCCCTCCTGGCCGAGGCCTCGGTACAGATCGGTCGCGAACTCCTTGTCGTCTGCGTTGTACTTGATGAGGGTCTGAAGTTCCCGCAACTCCTCCGTGGAGAGCTCCTTGCCCTCCTTGTAGAGCGCCAGGCTCTTCTTCGCGAGCTCCTCGGCCCGTTGCTCCTGGGCGTCATCGAGCGATGTGTAGTTCTGGTGACCGAAGTTGAACTCGTCGCTGCCGTGGGTCTTGCGCAGCGCCCGACTCACGGAGTCGTCTATCTCTCGTGCCTGGGTGATGATCTCGGCGATGCGATCGGCGAGCTCCTGAGCGGTGTTGAGTTCAGCCTCTGTGTGCGTGTCGTCGGTGGTGCGATCATGCGGGTAGAAGACGTGGACTTTTCCGTCGCCTACGTCATTCACTCGCAGTCCCAGCCCAGGCGCCTCGGTGTGAACGGCGGAGTTCAACTTCTTCTGGAGTGCTACGAGTTCGGTGCAGGCGTCGTCGAGGACCTGGTAGATGCTTGAGGCCTCGGCATGGGCGTCTGCGAACTCCTTGGCTGTCTTCTTCACGAACTCCCGCGTCACGTCGGAGTTCACGCCGGCCCATCGGGCTCCCTCCGATTTAGCGAGCAGGCCTTTCTCGGCTCTGTCTGCGAGCTTCTTGAGATTGTCGACGATCTTCTTCCAGTCGGCGACAGAAGCTGTCAGCTTCCCGAGATTGACCTCGGACAAGTTCGTCATGGTGATGCCGGACACAACAGCCCCCGTTACTTGAAGTACTTGCTGAGCTCCGATACCGACCTGCCGGAACCATCCCGGCCTTTGACCGCCGCCGCGATCTCCGCATCGTCGTTCGCATGCGACTTCTTCGAGAAGTCAAGATGGTTGGATATGGCAGCGCAGGCATCGAGCAGCGACTTCACCTGGCTCGTCCAGATCTCAACGGTCAGCGAGAGACTGTCGCCCAAGGCGAAGTTCGAGCTGGACAGCTCGGTTGCCGCCTGCATCGTGCTGCCGGAACCGTGCTTGTCCACCCCCATGCCGGCCACGTCGGCCTGACCGTGCAGGTCACCATGCAGCCCATGAGCCTCATGGCCGACGGCGCCGAGGTCATCCTGGTTCACCACCAGGTCACCGCCGCCTCCGCCGCCGTCTGGCGCAAGCTGGTTCAGACGCATGTTTGTCGAACCTCGTTCGGCAGCCTGCGACTTGAGCTGATCCCACTCGTCCCATGCCATGTGCGGCACCTTTCCCCGTGACCGTGCTCTTCCCCGTGGTCATGCTGAACTCTTGTGGCTCCTGTGTGGCTCCTGCCTGCTTCTGGTGATCGCGCGGAGTGCGCAGCACGCTAGCAAGCCTGTTCGTGTTAATGGGAGGTTGCTGCGGAGTCGTGATCGCCCGCGTGTAGAAGTTTGATGAAGATCGCGAACGGGGCTGTTTGGTGGCGGAGACAGAGGTCACGATTGGTCAGCGCCTTGGGGTCCGCACCGTGAGGGGTTCACGCAACCAGCTGACGTGAACGCGCAAAACGGGCAAAGGTTCGCGCCTGCCGCGGTCTCGTAACGGACTTAACACACACCGCTGTTGGTCCCGTTGTACAGGTTGACTACAGTGGTAAAAGCGTTGTCAGGCATGGCTCGCTTTGCGATCGTACGGCGAGTGGTTGGTCGGTCCCGGCTTGATGGGGGCCGATGGAAGTACGGGGAAACGGGGGAGGAGCGTCGTGGGGCTGCCGGACAGTTCGGGGGGCGCGTCGGCGAGCAGAGCAGCGGACCTGGAGGTCAGTGGCGAACTGCTGACTACGTTCGTGAATCGGGTGGATGCAGTGCTCCGCAAGCTTCAGGAGTCGGCGGGCAACCCGACGAAGGTGAGCGCTCAAGGGATCAGGAAGACGTCTCTGGGGAATGTGCCGGACGCCTCGACCTTCCCTGAGGCGCACCGTCTGTACGAGCAGTACGACCGAGTGCACCAAGAGCTCACATCCCTGTCCAAGACCCTGCACCTGCAGATCGAGGCGACCGGTATCGCGGTGCAGGGCGCCGCTCATGGCTTCGACAGTCTCGAAGAGGAGCAGCGCCAGCGCTTCTGGGCGATCCAGGCTGAGATCCGAGACATCGAGCAAGCGCAGAGCAACAGGGCGCACACCCAGGACTCGAAGACCGGCTGGAGCTTGTGACGATGACTGACAAGCACGAAGCGGACCTGCAGCGGGTCAATGCCGAGAACACTTACACGGACATCACCAGGGCGGGCGAGCACCTGCCACAGGGTGGCGGGCTGTTCACCACGATGGTCAACGGCCTCGTGCGCACGGTTGCCGAGACCAACCCGAACAAGAAGGCCGTTTGGGGCAGCACGGACTTCGACGGCAAGGATCTCGCTCTTAACCAGATGCTGGATCTCGTTGAGGGAACGGACCCCGAGGACCTGGAATCTTCAGGCAAGGCTTTGTGGGACGCGCGCGATGCCATCAAGGAAGCGGCTGACGAGCTCAACGGGCACATCGACAAGGTCCGTTGGGTCGGAAAGTCGGGTAATGACTTCCGTACTTGGGGCACGAACCTCGTGGCGAGCACGACCGAGTTGAGTAAATTCGCCGGAGACGCCGGCGATCAACTCGCTACGGCGGCCGTGGGTCTGGCGTCTGTGCGCGGCTCCATGCCGTCTCGTGACACAGAGGCGAACCGCAAGCGACCCGAGCACTTCACCGAGGCCGAGAAGACGGCGAACAAGGACGAGTACACCGCTGCCGTACGGGTGGAGAAGGACCGCCAAGAGGCGATCAACCAGATGAACCGGTTGGCGTCGTACTACGCGGTCTCGGGTCAGGAACTGGAGAGCCTGCAGGCGCCGACGTTCAAGAGCATGCCCAGCGTGGGAGTGCCTCGCCCCGAGCAACAGCGCTGGAACTCTTCTGGTTCTGATAGTTCTGAAGGGACCGGAACAACAACCCCGGCGACTCATCACTCGGTCGCATCAACTAGCCGTACTGACATTCACGACGTAAGCAATACCCCGACGCCTGCGAAGGACTTCGCGGGCAGGATTACGCGTCCGGATGATGTTGTCGGTACGAATATCGACAGCGTAAACACGCTGCCACCCCCTACGACCGCACCTACTGGCCATACGCCGACAGTCACAGGTGTCCCTCCCATGGGCGGGGGCCAGACCCCCGCGCCTGAGGGCCTCGGGTCCCCGGTCCCCAATGGCATGTCTGGCCGGAACTTGAACGGAACAGGCGGTCTCCGCACCCCCACGTCCGCGCAGGGCCGTGCTGGGTCTCCCGGCCTGACTAATTCCGGCTCCGGGCGTAGCACGGGGCAGGGGGTCACGAGCCAGATGGGGCGCGCTACGTCGACCGGTCAGTCTGCCGCCAAGGGACTTACCTCCGGATCGAATTCGTCCCAGATGGGCCGGGGGATCAGTGGCGGTACTCCCCGTGCGGGGGGCACGGTGACACCACGAGCGAGTAGCGGCCCGGCGACCGGTGCCGGCCGGGCCAATGGAGTCGTCGGAGGGCGTCCCGCCGCTGGTGATGCTTCAGCGAAGGGCGGGTCGAGGATTCCCCGCGGCACGGTTGTCGGTGGCGAGGGCGCGGCCAGTTCCCGGCCCGCTACCGGTCGGCCGGGGCAGGGTGGCGTGTTCGGAGCAGCACCGGAGTCCACGGCGAGGCCTGGTTCCAAGGCGACCGCCCCTCGGGGCAGCGCGGGTGCCCCCGAGGCTGTCACCGGCAGGGCTGCGGCACGTAATTCCGCTGCCGGAGCCGAACGGAACGGCATGACGCGCGGCGGCGCCGGTCTCGTACGCGGGCCAGCTCAGAACGGGAAGCCCGGTGACGAGCGGAACGCGCAGGGGTCGACGCGTCCCGACTATCTGGTCGAAGACGAAGAGACCCATCTTCCCGACAAGCCCCGGCGCGATGTGCCGCCGGTCGTCAACTGAGCGCGAGCGAGGACACCGAACACGATGAAGTCTGGGACCAGCCGACGAGACGAGCGGGCTACATTCCACAGAACGCACCGCAGTAGACGAGTGCGTGCTGTGGGCGCGGTCGTCGGCGCCCTAGCGGCTACAACTGTCGGGTTCGCTCCCAATGCCGCTGCCTACGACGCGAAGTCAAAGCAGTGGTACCTGGCACCAATGGAAGCCGAGCAGATGTGGAAGGTCAGTACGGGGAAGGGTGTGAAGGTTGCTGTCATCGACAGTGGCGTGAACGCAAATACCCCGTCGCTGAAGGGGCAGGTCCTGACTGATCAGGTCCCCAAGTCGGTTTCCTACCGTGCTACGGACGACTACACCGGCCATGGCACGACCATGGCCGAGCTGATCGCAGGCACCGGAGCAGGTGGTGGCCTGCAGGGGTTGGCGCCAGGGGCGAAGATCGTTCCCATTCGGATCGAACTTGAGGGTCTGAAGGGTGGGGCGGAAGAGAAGCAGAAGACACCCAATTCGGTAGCCGCGATCAAAGCGGCCGCCGATACCGATGTAAAAATCATCAACATGGCATTCGGTGCGGAGGGGCCAGACCCCGACGAAGAGACAGCTATCGACTACGCCGCTTCGAAGGGTAAGTTGTTGATCGCCGCAGTCGGTAACGATGGTGAAGCCGGGGGTCGTATCGATTATCCGGCCGCGTCCCCGTATGTAGTTGGTGTGGCGGCAGGCGACAAAACTGGCACGGTGTCTAAGTTCTCGTCGAGTGGAGGCTACGTGGACTTCACGGCGCCGGGACAGGACTTCCCGGGGTGGTGCGATGCGAACTTCCGCTCGTACTGCGATGACAGGGACGGTACGAGTCCGGCAGCCGCGATCGTTTCAGCCTCCGCAGCCCTGATCTGGTCCGCACACCCCGACTGGACGGTGAACCAGGTCACCCGTTCCCTGATCGACACGGCAGGCCGTGACTGGCCGGAGGACGAACCGAGCAAATACCTCGGATACGGAGGTGTTCGTCCCCGCGTAGTTCTGGAGAAATCTACGTATGATCCCGGACCTGCGAACGTCGATCCGCTGGCCAAGGAGAACGGTGGCGATCTGCTGGCAAAGTCCGCATCATCGGCCTCGTCCTCATCTACCACTCCGGCCGCACCCTCTGCCTCTGCTTCAGGCACGTCACAAGCCCCAGAAAAGGCTTCTACCGGCGGAACTTCTGCGGCAGGATCAACCGCAGAAGCGTCCAACGAAAGCAACACCCTTTGGATCGCACTCGGTGCAGCCGCCGCGGTCATCGTGATCGGCGGTGCCGGCGTGGCCATCATGCGGGCGCGCCGCGCCAGGTAACAGCCGTCAACCGCTCATCGTCCTGTGCCCTTCGGACGGGGCGTGCAGAACGTGCTCACGTTGCGATGTCACAAGCGCAGAGTGAGCCGAAACAATCAGATCAGCAACAGCCCCAGAAAGGGTGATCATGGCCGGCGGAAAGCAGAAGCTCGAAGATGCCGCAGTAGTCCAACTCCAGAAGCAGATGCTGGAGAAGTACGAGGGCATCACGAAGCGCGTGCACGGCCTTCAGGGTGTGATCGACGGCCTCGAGGGCCAGTGGCAGGGAATCGGTCGTGCTGCGTTCGACAAGAAGCAGTACGAGATCAACGAGTCGCTGCAGAACATCGGCAAGATCCTCGGTGATGTCATCGAGGCGATGACCTCGACGCGCAACATCAAGGACAGCAAGGAAGACGAGGTGCGCGCGGCCGTCAGCAAGATCGACGTCCAGGACGGCGCTCCGACGGTCCAGTCGTCCTCCCTCAGCTCCTACTGAGCCGAGCGGCGTTCAGACATTCGCCGGGCATCCGGCAGCCAGCAAGCATCCAGCGAGACGAGGTAAACAGGCATGGCCAACAACGCCGATGGGCTGCAAGTCACTTATGACGGGCTCGACGTCGCCGCCACCAAGATCGGTAATGAGGCGAGCCAGCTCGAGCAGGACCTGCAGGAGCTCAAGAAGCTCGTTGTGAGCAGCCTTCAGTACTGGGAGGGCGAGGCTCAGAACACCTTCAACGAGAAGCTGCACCGGTGGGACAAGGAAGCCAACGACATCCACCAGGCGCTCACGGGGATCGGCCACGTCGTCGCGACGTCGGGCGGTACCTACATGCAGGGTGACAAGAAGGCGGCCAGCTACTTCCAGTAGGAAGACGGCTGTAGCGGAATTCCGGGGTGGGCGCGCGCGGGAGGCGCCCACCCCGTTGCTCTGCCCCCACGGAGGCGGCGGGTGAACATACGCGTGTCAGCTCGCTGGCCGAGGTACACCGAGGACCGTCTTCGCTCTCGGTGCGGCCGCCCGGTCAACGTGATCGGTGGTGCCGGCGTAGTCATCATGTGGTCGCGCCGCGCCGGGCAACAGCCGTCAACCCTTCAGCGTCCTGTGTCCTTCGGATGGGGCGTCCAACTCCAGAAGCAGGAATACTCGCGGCCTCTCATTGACGCCCCCGGCGCGACCCTCGTATACGCCGCGACGGGCCACACGACCCCGAACGCGACGAACTCCCACCCGCCTTGCACCGTGAACGCGGAGGACAATTCACTGGGCTGGGCCTACGAAACGCCCGAAGCGAGCACCCGGCGATCGGGGCCGGGAGTAACTGGGCCTCCATCAGGAACGGTGACGCACCCTGCGCACTAACGGTGTTCTGAACACCCGTTAGGACGACCCCCAGCGCGCAGAACAGCGCCACCCCTCGGCATACGCCCCCCAGCGCCACGCCTTGTCGCCCGAACGCCACTCGGGGCCGTGACCGCCAAAGCGCCCACGACCCCAAGTCACATCAATCCGTACCCCAGTAGACCGACCGCCGGTCAGCCGACCGTCATCCGTTCCCGTCCCCCACCAGCCCCACCTGGACCAGCGGCTTCCCCCGCTTGCGGGAGACGAACACACCGCGCCCCGCGGGCATCGGGCGCGGCCGCACGTTGCCCAGTACGTCGCCCTCCGCCGGGTCACCCGCGAGGACGACGCCCTGGGCGCCGAGTTCCTTGATGCGCTGCATGAAGGTCTCGTAGCCCGCGCGGCCCGCGCCCGCCGTGGAGCGGGCGATGATGAAGCGGACGCCGACGTCACGGGCGAACGGGAGCAGGTCCGTCAGGCCCGCCAGTGGGTTGCCGCTCGAGGTGGACACCAGGTCGTAGTCGTCGACGATGACGTACACCGTGGGGCCACGCCACCAGCTGCGGTCCCGCAGTTGCTCCGCCGTGACGTCCGCGGTGGGCGTGCGGCGCTGCATCAGGTCGGCCAGCGCGTCCATGTGGTGCTGCATCTGGTTCGACATGGGGATGTACTCCGCCAGGTGGGAAGGCGGGGTGACACCCAGCAGCGAACGGCGGTTGTCGACCACGAACAGCTTGCAGTTGTTGCCGTCGTACCGCTCGGTGAGGCGCTTGATGAGCAGCTTCAGCAGGTTCGACTTGCCGGACTCGCTCTCGCCGAAGATGAGGAAGAACGGGTCCTGGTCGAAGTCCACGAACACCGGCTCGAGGTTGTCCTCGTCGAGACCGAAGGAGACGCCACGGTTCGGGAAACGGTCGCCCGGGGGCAGCTGGGCCGCCGGGAACTCCCTGGGCAGCAGGCGTACTTCGGGTGCGCCGGGCTGCTGCCAGTGCCGGGCCACCTCGGCCGCCAGGGCCCCTGTCGCCTCCGCGAGGTCCGTGTCGGAGGACAGACCGTCGATGCGCGGGACGGCCGCCATGAAGTGCTGCTTCTGCGGCGTCTGACCGCGTCCCGGCACGCCCGTGGGCACGTTGGCGGCGACCTTGCGGTCGAACTCGGAGTCCATCGCGTCGCCGAGCCGCAGCTCCAGGCGGTTCATCAGGTGGTCCTTGAGGTTCGCGCGGACCTCCATGGAGCGCGAGGCGGTGAGGATCAGGTGGATGCCGTAACCGAGGCCGCGCGCGGCGATGTCCAGGACCAGCGGCTCCAACGCCTCGTAGTCCTGACGGAAGTTGCCCCAGCCGTCGATGGCCAGGAAAACATCGCCCCAGGGCTGGTCGGTCACCGAGATGTCGCCCCGCGCGCGGCGGGTGCGGAACTCGGCGATCGAGGAGATGCCCGCCGAGCGGAAGTACTCCTCTCGGCGCGTCAGGATGCCGTAGACCTCGGCCGCCGTACGCCGTACCTTCTCGGGGTCCAGACGCGAGGCCACACCGCCCACGTGCGGCAGGCCGGCCACCGACGACAGACCGCCACCACCGAAGTCCAGTCCGTAGAACTGCACTTCGTGCGGGGTGTGGGTGAGCGCGAACGACGCGATGATCGAGCGCAGCAGGGTCGACTTGCCGGACTGCGGACCGCCGAGGAGCTGCATGTGACCGGCCGCGCCGCCGAAGTCGGCCCACAGCGGGTCGCGCCGCTGCTCGTACGGCTTGTCGACGAGGCCGACCGGGATGACGAGCCGGCCCGCGCCCTCGTAGCCGGGCTGGGTCATGCCGCGGCCCTGCACCGGAGCGAGTCCGGGCAGCAGCGAGTCCAGCGACGGCGGACTGTCCAGCGGGGGCAGCCACACCTGGTGGGCGGACGGGCCCTGGGCCTCGAGGCGCCGCACGATGACATCCAGCACGGTGTCGGCGAGCGCGTCGTCCTGCTTGGCTTCCGGCTCCTCCTGGCGCTGCTGCGGGATCGGCGAGTACTGCACCGGGACCTCGGCCGCGGTGAAGAGGACCGGCCGGCGGTCGACCGGGAGCGGCCCGCCGGGTGCTGCGGACTGCGGCGAACTCGTGCGGTAGACGCCGGAGACGTACGCCGCCTTGAAGCGCACCATCTCCTCCGTGCCGAACTTGAGCAGACCGGAGCCCGGGACATTGGGCAGCTCGTAGGCGTCCGGGACGCCGATCGCGGCGCGGGACTCGGCCGCGGAGAACGTCCGCAGACCGATCCGGTACGACAGATAGGTCTCCAGCCCCCGCAGACGGCCCTCCTCCAGGCGCTGCGAGGCCAGCAGGAGGTGCACGCCCAGCGAACGGCCGATCCGGCCGATCTGCACGAACATCTCGATGAAGTCCGGCTTCGCGGTGAGCAGTTCGCTGAACTCGTCGATGACGAGGACGAGGGAGGGGATCGGCTGCAGGGGTGCGCCCGCCGCCCGGGCCTTCTCGTAGTCGTGGATGTTGGCGTAGTTGCCCGCGTCGCGGAGCATCTCCTGGCGGCGGTTCAGCTCGCCGCGGATGGAGTCACCCATGCGGTCGACGAGGGTGAGGTCGTCCGCGAGGTTGGTGATCACGGCCGCCACGTGCGGCATCTGCGCCATACCGGCGAAGGTCGCACCGCCCTTGAAGTCCGCGAGGACGAAGTTCAGCGTCTCGGAGGAGTGGGTCACGGCCAGACCGAGCACCAGCGTGCGCAGCAGCTCCGACTTTCCGGAACCGGTCGCGCCGACGCACAGACCGTGCGGGCCCATGCCCTCCTGCGCCGCCTCCTTGAGGTCGAGCATCACGGGCCGACCGTCCTCACCGAGGCCGATCGGCACCCGCAGCCGCTCCGACTGCGACCGCGGCCGCCAGGTTCGCCGCGGGTCCACCGAGGCCGCGTCACCCAGGTTCAGCAGGTCCGTGAACTCCAGGTTGGCGAGCAGCGGTTCGCCGTCGTCCCCGCCCGTGCCCATGCGCAGCGGCGCCAGCTGCCGGGCGAGCGCCTCGGCGGCCTCGTACGACAGGAGGTCCGGAGTGCCCTCGTAGACCATGCCGTGCGACGACTCCAGGCGCAGTTCCTTCGGGTGCACGATGACCGCCAGGTCCCCGCGCCCGACGCTGAGTTCACCCGGCACGACCTCCACGACGGTCACGCCCTGCAGGCCCTCGGGACTGGCCAGCAGGGAGGTGGGCGGCAGGGAGACACCGTCGAGCACGATCACCAGGTGCGGCTGCTCGGGCACCGGCGGAGCGGCGGGGTGGAAGCGGGGGCGGCCCTGCAGGAGGGTGTCCAGCCGCTCCTCCAGCTCCAACGGGTCGGTCGTGATCAGGCGCATGCTGCCCGCGCCGTCCGAGGCACCCCGGGTCTGCAGGTGCGGCAGCCACTTCGCCCATTCCCACTCGGGGGCCGACTCCCGACCGGCGGCGACCGCGATGACCATGTCCTCGGGGGAGTGCAGCGCGGCGAGGCAGGCGGCCACGGAACGGGCGGTGCCGCGCACGGTGCGGGGTTCGCCGGAGATCGTCACGTGGTAGAAGGCCCGCAGCGAGACCGCCATCGGCAGGTCCTCGAGGGTGCTGTGGGTGGCGAGGAAACGCTGCATGGCGCCGGTGGTCAGAGGCTCCAACTCGTCGACCGGCGCGGTCTGCGGAGGAACCAGGGGAGTGGCCAGGGCCTGCGGGCCGAGGCCCACCCGCACCTGTCCGAAGTCCTCGTCACCGGTGCGCCGCTCCCACACCCGGCTGCCCTCGGCGACCAGAGCCCACAGTTGCTCCGGCGAAGGGTGCAGGTAGTACTGGGCGTCGCGCTGGACCTGGGCGGTGTCCAGGGCCTGGCTCCGGGTCTGCGACAGATAGCGGAGGTAGTCGCGGCGCATGTCCGCCAACTGCCCCTGGTTGCCGCGGCGGTAGCGGACCAGCATCGCGATGCCCATGGCGACGGTGGAGGCCACCATCACCATGCCCATGATCTTCATGAAGGGCTGGGCCTGCGGGTTGAAGAAGAACACCACCGAACCGCCCATGCCGAGCATGGGCAGGAGCTGCATCAGCGCGCCCTCCTGCTGCCCGCGCGGAAGCTCCGGCGGCGCCTGGAGCATCACCTCGTCCGTGGGCACTTCCTTCGGCAGTGCCCGCGGCGGGCGCTTGACGACGATGTGGCTCACTACGCACCAATTCCCTTGCCGGACCGAGTTGTTTCGTCCGCCGCCCCGTCTCGGGCGGACGTCGATCGCGCAGCGTGATCCTACTGACAACCACTGACACCGGCGGGCGGTAGGGTGCCGGTGAGACGCGTGAGCAGTTGCGAATCGCCCTGGAAAAAACGGGCAATCCGCAACGGTTCGAACCATGCGCCTCCCCGCAGTTCCCGGGTGCGACGGCCTCGTTGCCCGGCTGCGCGGGTGGCGCGACGCAACCTACACAGGATCTTTACGGGCGGAAGTGGGCGCGGCGATACCGCGAGCCGCCCCATCGCCGACGAGGGGGAACAGCAGGTGAGCATGACGGCCTCCGCGCCGGCCGGCGCGACCGGCGGACCGGGCACCCAGGCCCCTTCCGGGGCGGGCACCGGACTCGGCTTCAGCCGGGTCACCATCGTGGCGCCCGACAGCCGCATCGACGTGGCACTGCCGGACGACGTACCAGTCGCCGACCTGTACCCGGAGATCCTGCGGCTGTCCCAGCAGGGTCCCGACGAGGGCGCCCCGGTCGGGTACCACCTCGTACGCCGTGACGGCACCGTCCTCGACGGCTCGCGGTCCTTCTCGGCCCAGCGCATCCTCGACGGCGAACTGCTCACCCTGCGCCCGTTCGCGGAGTCGTTGCCGCCGGCCGTCATCGACGACGTCTCCGAGGCGGTGGCCGCCGCCGTCACCCGCGACCGCACCTTGTGGAACGGCGAGTTGACCCGGGTCGGCGGCCTGGTCGCCGGCGGCATCCTGCCCGCGCTGCTGGCGTTCGTGGCCTGGAGCTCCCAGATCCGCCACGACATGCACAGCCTCCAGGGCGTCGTCGCCGCCGTCGCCGGAGTCCTGCTGATCACCATCGCCTGCGTACGGGCGCGGGTGTACGACGACCGGGGCTCCGCGATCGCCCTCGGTCTGGGCGCGTTGCCGAACGTCGCCGTGGCCGGTTCCGGGCTGCTCGCGCTCTCCGCCGGCGAGGGCATCGGGCGACTGCAGTTCCTGCTCGCCTGCACGGGGGTCCTGGTCGCCTCCCTGGTCCTCACCCTCGTGTCACCCGGTGGCGACGGCCCGTTCGTCGCCTTCGTCTTCGCCTCGGTGATCGGGCTGATCACCACCTTCATCGCGATCCTCACGGAGCTGCGGCCGATCGAGACGGCGGCCATCTGCGCCCCGCTGTCCGTCGTCGCGCTCGCCTTCCTGCCGGGCCTGTCGATGCGTTTCGCGCGACTGCCCATCGGCTTCGAACCGCCCAACCCCTCGCGCGGCGGCTACGACGCCGGCGAGCCGGCCGCGCAGGAGCCCGTCGACGTCGAGCGCGTCGCGGCCCAGGCCCGCCGCGGCCACGAACTCCTCGTCGGCCTGGTCGGCGGCTGCGCGCTGGTCTCCGTGGGCGCGTCGATCGTCCTCGGCTTCTCCGACAACGTGTGGGCGGAACTGCTCGCCCTCGCCACCGGTGTGGCGATGCTGATGCGCGCCCACCTCTTCCGCTACACCGCGCAGGTCGGCGCCACCTTGGCCGCGGGCCTCGCCGCCCTCGTCTTCCTCGGCCTCGGGCTCGCCCTGAACCCGCCCCGGGACTTCCTGCGCGACGCGGTCCTCGGTGACACCACCGCCCTCGACATCCGCAGCGTCTGGCTCGCCGCGGCCATCGCCGCCGCCGCGGCCCTGGTCACCGCGATCGGCCTGATCACCCCCCGGCGCGGGGTCACCCCCTTCTGGGGACGCTTCCTGGAGATCGCCGAGAGCTTCGTCCTGCTCACGCTGATCCCGCTGGCCCTGGCGGTCTTCGACGTGTACGCACGAGCCCGGGCCATGACCAGCTAGCGAGAGCGCTTCCCGTACGAGCAGAGGAGCCGTGTCCCAGGGAAGGGACACGGCTCCTCTGCTCGTACCGGGCCCGGCGGCCCGGACGGGACGCCTAGGGCCTGTCGTTTGGACCACGCCGCAGACGCGGGGTCTGGCACGCACATCTGCCGCGTTGTCGTCGGTTGCCGACTCCCCCACGCTCGGCTGCGCTCGCGCGGGGGGACCCC